>CAMHDG010000050.1 GCA_946183815.1 uncultured bacterium
TCTCTCTCTCCAAGGAGAGATATATCTGCTTCGCAGATAAACAATAATTTACTTACCCTTCCGGCAAATAAATGACTTTATTTTCTAAAATATCTCTAATCTCTTGCAGGTAACGGTATTTGTTGGTTAGTTGTTGGTATTCCTGAACAATAGAGATTATATCGTCTGTTGACAGTTGGATAGTACGTCTTGTGTTAGTTGTTGATTCAATAATTCTTGCCATAATAAAATCTCCTCTTCGGCTGATAAAAAAATTGTTGGTAATTATGCTTACGGCAGATTAAAAAAAATAATTATAAAATATCCCTAAATATCAAGCGTTTGTGTTAGAAAAAAGTTGTCAAATTTTAAGAATTATAATAATTTTAAGTTTCCCATTTTCAATTTTTTATTGTTTTGGTATCATAGTTATGTAATAAAGATAAAGAGAGGTAAACATGAGCGGACATTCAAAGTGGTCAACGATTAAGCATAAAAAGGCAAAAACAGACTCTGCAAGAGCAGTTGTGTTCCAAAAGTATTCCAGAGAACTTATAGTAGCATCAAAACTGGGCGGACCTGATCCTGCGGGTAATTTCCGTTTAAGAACTGCTATTGAAAAAGCAAAGGCGGCAGGGCTTCCAAACGATAACATAAAACGTGCGATAGAAAAAGGTGCGGGTCAGTCAAGTGCTGATAATTATGAGGAAATCGTGTATGAAGGATACGCAGCAGGCGGTGTCGCTGTTGTAGTAGAGGCTATGACCGATAATAAAAATAGAACAGCAGGTGATATAAGGAGTTATTTTACAAAATTTAACGGTAACCTTGGCGAAACCGGTTGCGTAGGCTGGATGTTTGATAAAAAAGGTTGTATTACTTTTGATAAATCTGTTGATTATGAACAACTTTTTGAAACCGCTATTAACCTTGATGCTGAAGATATTGAAGATGATGAAGACGGTTATAGAGTAATCACATCTTTTGAAAATCTTCAATCTGTAACAGAAGGTTTAGAGCAGGCAGGCTTTAAGTCCGTAACTGCTGAATTTACCCGTATTCCTCAAAATGAGATTGAAGTAACCGATGAGAAAATCGCAACAAATATCATGAGATTATATACAAGATTAGATGAACACGATGATGTTCAAAATGTGTATATGAACTTTGATATCTCTGATGAGTTAATGGAAAAATTGGATTATTAGGATAAATATAATTTATAATTATTAACAGTTAAAAATAGGTCAGGATTTCCTGACTTATTTTTTATGCTTAAAATGAACATTTTTTCTTAAAAATCGTTATATGAATGTATAAGGTTAAAATGTACGCACACACATCCTATTATTTTTAAAATGGAGCAAGAATATTGCCCCATTATTTTTTATAACTAATATCAAACTCAACATCAGTTGTAGTTTTCTCTATGACTTCGCCGTTGGTAGTCGGAACAATAAGAGTAATAGTGTTTCCGTCTGATTTTTTATCTGTTTTCATGTAGTTAAGGGTACGTTTTTTGTTTATCAGGCATAAACAAGGGGGTTCATAACCGTAAACTGACATAAGCGTAAAGGCTTCGTCATAGTATTTTTTGTCACAAAGATTGTTTTTTAGTGCATAATTAAAAATAAACATTATTCCTAAAATAACTGCATAGCCATGTGTGTAGCGTTTGTATTTTGTTTCTTCTTCTAATGCGTGTCCGAATGTATGACCAAGGTTCAATATTTTTCTTAAGCCCGATTCTTTCTCATCCTGTGCAACAACAGAGGCTTTAAGTGTTAAACAAATCTCTATTATACGAGAGAGGAATTCATTATCTCTATTCTCATATTTACCCCTGTTTTCTTTTAAGTATTCTAACAAATTAAAATATTCAGAGTGGTTGCAGGTTTTTTCAATGAACGCATATTTTATAACCTCCCCAAACCCTGATTTATACTGTTTTTCATCAAGTGTTTTTAGGAAATTGAGGTTGATATAAACCGCTTGCGGCTGATAAAAAGCACCGACAAAGTTTTTGCCTTTTGGCATATCTATTGCGGTTTTTCCGCCAACGGAGGAATCTACACACGCAAGCAGGGTTGTTGGAACTTGGATAAATTTTATTCCTCTCATGTAAGTTGAAGCAACAAAACCTGATATATCACCGACAACTCCGCCTCCGATTGCTATAATTATATCTTTTCTTGAGAGTTTTAATTCTATACATTTTTGTATAATTTTTGTATAATTTTTTATATTCTTTTCCCGCTCTCCGTCTTTAAGAATAAAGGTTTCGGACTTTTTGAAATCCAAAATTTTACCGTAAATTTTATAAACTTTTTCTGAAAAAATTACTAATCTTTTTTTATTTTTTGTTTCCTCATCAAGTTTATATTTCAAGTCTTTTAAATCGTCGTTATCGATATAAATCGGATAACTGTTCGATGGTGTTTCTGCAATATTTACGGTCAAAGTTGTCATTATATTTCCTCAATAATTTCAAGTATTTCTTCCACTATTTCATCAATATTTTTATTACCGGTTTCGATAATATAATCTGCTTTCAGATAGTTTGGTTCTCTTAATTTGAGTAGTTCTTCAAGTTTACCCCTTGGATTTTCGCACTGTAAAAGTGGTCTGTTTTTATCGTTTTTAATACGACTGAATAATCTTTCCACACTGCTTTTCAGGTAAATTGTTGCACAATTATTTTCAAGATTTTCTCTTGTTTCTTCACTCTCAAATGCACCTCCGCCGAGTGCAATAATCAAATCTTCTTCTTCAGATAATTCCTGAATAACCTCTTTTTCGATTTTTCTAAAATATTCTTCGCCTTTTTTCTCAAAAATATCAGGGATACTCATTCCTTCAATATCGACAATAACATCGTCAACATCAACAAAGGTATAATCTTTTAATATTTTTGAAAGTGCTTTCCCAACAGTCGATTTGCCTGCACCCATCAGACCTGTAAGAACAATATTAGCGCTCATAGTGTGCCTTTATTTCTTTTAGACTGTCACCACCGAATTTGTTTAAAAATTCGTCAACCAAAACTATTGCAATTCTTGCTTCCGCAACAACAGCACATGAAGGTGCAGCACAAGTGTCTGACCGTTCAAAATGAGCCTGTGATTCATTCATATCTTTTATATCTACTGTCGGCAATGGGCTTTTCATTGTAGGAATGGCTTTCATTGTACCTTTAACTACTAAGGTTTCACCATTTGTCATACCGCCTTCAATCCCGCCTGCGTTGTTTGAGGTTCGAGCAATTTTGCCGTTATCAAGCACAAATGGGTCGTGCATATCTTTGCCTTTTAAAGTTGCAGAATTTACTCCCGCTCCGATTTCAACCGCTTTTACGGCGGGGATAGACATAACCGCCTGTGCTATTCGTCCGTCTATTGCTCGGTCATAATGAACGTAAGACCCTAAGCCAACAGGTAAATTGTTATAGCAGACCTCAAATTTACCGCCAATAGTTGTGCCTTCTTCTTTTGCCTTATCAATTTCCGATTTCATTTTATCAGATATTTCTTTATCAAAACATCTAACCTCTGACTTTTCACATAAATCAGCAAATTCTTCAATAGAAAAAGTTTTATTATCAAAGATAAACTTTCCATTTTCTATTTTTAATTCTTTACTTTGTATGTTACCAATTTGAGTGATAGTTGAACATCCCAAAATATTAAACTGTTTTAAAATTTGTTTTGCGATACTGCCAACGGCAACTTCTATTGCTGTTTTTCTTGCACTTGAACGCTCTAAAATATTCCTTAAATCATCAAACCCGTATTTTATTGCGCCTGCGTAATCTGCGTGACCGGGGCGAAGTTTGGTGAATGATTTTTCCTGAATTTTAGTTATATTTTCATCTGTTAATTCAACAGGCTCAGTTGACATAACTATTTTCCAGTTTTCAAAATCTCTGTTTTGGATTTCAAGACAAATAGGTGCACCTGTTGAGATGCCGTGTCTGACCCCTGATTTTATTTCGACTTTGTCAGATTCAATCTTCATTCTGCCGCCTCTGCCATAGCCTTGCTGTCTTGACCAAAGGTCATGATTTATTTCTTCAACAGAGATAGGAAACCCTGATGGAACTCCCTCTATTATTGCGTTTAAACATTTTCCGTGGCTTTCGCCTGAGGTTAGAAACCTAAATTTTTTATTCATAAGCCCATTTTACTATTAATTTTGAATAATTGCCAGTAGGTAAAGTTCTTGTTATTTGTATTTATTTATTTTAAAATATAAGTATGCCGATATGGCTCAGGTGGTAGAGCAACTGATTCGTAATCAGTAGGTCGGGAGTTCGAGTCTCCCTATCGGCATTTCTTTCTGCAGGAATAATATATCGATAAAGGGAGTACGAGAACTCCAAGGAACGAAGTTCCTTTTATAGAGTTCGACGAGGCGAGCAGAGGCACGAACATACGAAGTATGAGAGAGGTGAACAATCATAAATCAAAACCACGCTTTTGATTTTGATTGTGAACGGTGCCGTTTATCGCGAGCCGAAGCACAGAGTGGTCTCCCTATCGGCATTTTAATATTTTATGTAGATTTACGGTATATGTTTAGTTGTTTAAGTTGGTTAAGTCCAGTAAGTTGCTGATATTGTTATAAATTAGACCTAACTGAACGTCATTTGCGGTTGATAAAAGGTCTGTTATTTTTTCAATGGTTTTCTTGTTTCCTTCGATATCTCTGACTAAAAAGAATTTATAAAGGTCTATTTTTAGTGCATCCGAAATACGCATTAAACGGGTTAATGAAATACGATCCGTTCCTATCTCGCATCGCCCAAGACTAGAGGGATCCATGTCTATTATTTCCCCAAGTTGAGTTTGTGTTAACCCTGCTTGTTGCCTAAAATGTTTTATTCTCGACCCTATTAGTTTATCATTCTCATTCATATTAGTATTATCCTCATATTTTTAATTAATCTGAATGAGCATAAATCTAAATAAAAGTTGGATATTTATCATGTTATAATCTGAATATGAAAAAGAATATAATTTTATTTATAGTCTTTGTAGCACTTTGTCCGTCAGTATCTGCAAAACATTTGCATTTAGAAAAAGAGTATCAAAAAACTTTTGCTAATCGTATAGGTGGAAAAACGGAAATTGTACTTGAGGATGGTGCTAGAGTTGATATTTTGACAGACGAATACGCAATAGAAGTCGATTTTGCTAATAAATGGGCAGAAAGTATAGGTCAGAGTCTTTTCTATGCTTTAAAAACAAATAAGAAGCCTGCTGTTTTGCTTATTATTGAAAAACCGACAAGAGATATGAAATATTTGAAAAGACTGAAAGTTGTAACTGAAAAATATGGTATAAAAGTTTTTGTTATTACTCCTGACAAACTTTGTAAATAGATTTGATTTTTGGTTATTAAATAGTCGTGTAGATTAATTTTTCCTTAATACAAATATTCTGATTATACTAATTTATTGATTTTATCAGGTTTTTGTCGCATAATGACTGTGTGTATAATGTTAACAGGTTAGGGTAGGTGCGTGTATGAACATTCTTTTTGTAATTGATAAGATTGAGTTAAAGTATTTTGAGTTTAATGACCTAGTTACAAATTTTTGGTTTATTAAAGAGTTTCTTCAACGTGGGAATAATGTTTTAATTACCACAAATAACAGACTTTATCTTAAAGGTGTTACACCTATGGCGACTTGTTTTGAAGCGTATTTAAAAGACGGAAATATTTTTTATAAAAAAGAAAATACAGAACAACGAATAGACGATTTTGAACTGGTTATGTTCAGACCTGATCCGCCTGTTGATAATGATTATATTAATGCTACATATATTCTCGATTTTGTAAAAAATGCAAAGATAGTTAATGACCACAGAGCAATTCGTAATTTTAACGAAAAACTCCATGCTGTTCACTTTTCCGAATACATGCCTGAACACATTGTGACTGCGTCAAGAGATAAAATTGAGGAATTTTTAGCGGAGCAAAAAGAGATTATTTTAAAACCGTTAAATAAATGTTTTGGTAGCGGGGTTATGTATCTTTATCAGGGTGACCCAAATACCCGCTCAATAATTAATGGAATGACAAATGATGAAAATTCGGTTGTTATGGTTCAAAAATTTATCCCTGCTGTAAAATATGGGGATAAAAGAGTGCTGACTTTAGGCGATACTGTGTTAGATGAATGTGTCATGAAATTGCCGACATCTGACGATTTCAAATTCAACACCCATAACGATAACTTTGTCAAAAAAGGTGTTTTGTCTGATGTTGAAAAACAAAAATTTACAAAAGTTGCCCAAAAGTTAAACCGCATGGGTATATATATGGCAGGTTTAGACGTTATTGACGGACAAATAATTGAGGTAAATGTTACGAGTCCTTGTTATTTTATAAGAGAAATAAATAATAATTTCTGCACAAATATTGAGAAGAAAATATGCGATTATATCCTCTCTTTAGCACCAAAAATGGCTCTGAAATAATCAAAATTCAGGCAAAAGAAAAGGGTAAATACTTACTTAAATTTATTTTAACCATCTATTTACCCCTGTGTGTGTTTTATTATTATGAATAAGGATTAGAATTTTGCGTACACAAGTCCTCCGGGTATTTCATTCGGTTGAAACGGTCTGTTAAAACTTTGTAAACGCCCGAAATTAAATGAGTTTACTGCTTGTCTGCGTTTAAGGTCGCATAAACCTACGACTGTTTTGTCGTTTTCAAAAAACTTTTTCAAGAAATCCATATTTTCAAACCTTTCATTTTGTTATACAATGTATTTAATGATGATTTTTTAAAAGTCAAGTGGTAAAATAAAATTAGTGAATAGTGAATAGTAAATAGTAAATAGTGAATAGTGAATAGATTTTCTAATTATCACTTTAAACTTTTTAACCGTTCACTGATTAAAAGATAGGAAATAATAGGTTGGGAAATATCCAACAAAATATAATAAGGAGTACGATATGGAAAAAATGGTTACTAAAGAAATGGGAATTTTAGATATTGCTCAACAATATCCTGAAAGTATTGAAATATTTGCTAAATATGGTTTGGGATGTTTAGGTTGTGCGGCTGCAAGATTTGAAAACCTTGAAGCAGGCGCTAGAGTTCATGGCTTTGACCCTGACCAAATGGTTGCTGATATTAACGAAGCAATAAATAGATAAGAATTAAAAACAATAAGGCATGATTTGTATAAAACCCCGTTGTTTTATCAGGTTCATGTCTTATTGCCTTTAAAATGAGGTGTATTATGTGGCAAATTATGGGAATTTTAGGGGTAATATTTTTTGTATTGGAAATATTTACACCTGCTATGTTTTTTATTAACCTTGCATTTGCATCATTTGTGACTGCTCTGGTTGCGGTGTTCATATCTGATTTAAATCTGCTTATTCTTACCTTTGTCGTGTTTTCGGGCATATTTTTACTGATACTCCGACCTGTTTTAATGAATTTGAAAACAGATAAATCTCAAAAAACAGGCATGGAAAGTAAATATTTAGGTCAGGTGGTTAAAGTTATATCACCGATTACAAAGACCTCCGGTGCTATCACAATTTACGGTGAACGATGGGAAGCAAGATATGACGGTGATGAAGAAATCCCACAGGGAGAAAATGTAAGAATTGTCAGAAATGAGAGTTTAATAATGTTTGTTGAAAAATTATAAAATAAGGAGTGTTCATGAAAAAAACTTTAGTTACATTGATTATGTTATCAATAATTTTTATGGGAATACCTGCTTTTGCGGGAACGCATGGAAAAAACGGTAAAGTTTCAGGCAGATCAATCGGTGCAGGCGCACTTTCATTAATAATATGGCCCGGGATAGGTCAGGCAGTGAATGATCAGGGTTATGAAAAGAATTTAACTCATGCTCTTTTGGGGCTGACAGGTATTTTCAGAATTTGGTCTTGTTATGATGCAGTTGTTGACAGACAAGGCGGAGTTTGGCATAACAGAATTTAGTTTATAAATATAAGGAGGAACTATGGCTTTATTGGTTGTATTGGCTGTTTTTGCGATTATTATTGCCGTTAAGGGTGTTATTATCGTTAAACAAGCAGAGGTTGTTATTGTTGAAAGGTTAGGTAAATTTGACAGAGTTTTAGAATCAGGGTTCAATTTTATTATCCCTGTTATCGAAACTCCTCGTGGTATTCTTTGGAAAACTACACAGAAAACTCTTGATGGAAAAGCATATTCTGTTATAAGAGAAATTGACAGAATTGATTTAAGAGAAACTGTCTATGATTTTCCCCGTCAAAACGTAATCACTAAAGATAACGTATCTATAAGCATCAACGCTCTGTTATATTTCCAAATTGTTGACCCTAAATCAGCAACTTACGAAATTCAAAACTTGCCTGATGCAATAGAAAAATTGACCCAAACAACATTGAGAAACCTTGTTGGTCAGATAGATTTAGATGAAACCCTTGTTTCTCGTGACAAGATTAACCAAGAATTAAGAACTATTCTTGATGAGGCAACAAACAAATGGGGTGTTAAAATTAGTCGTGTGGAATTGCAAGACATTATTCCGCCTGTTGATATCCAAACTGCTATGGAAAAACAAATGAAGGCAGAACGTGACAGACGTGCTGCAATTCTTGAGGCAGAGGGGCTTAAAAAATCTGCTATTCTGAAAGCAGAAGGGGAAAAAGAATCGGCTATTAATATTGCTGAAGGTCAAAAACAGGCTGCAATTCTAAAAGCAGAAGGTATTGCGCAGGCAAGAGTGGTTGAGGCTGACGGTGAAAAAGAAGCAATCAATAAAATTATCAACGCTCTTGCAGACAAAGGTCAGCCTGATAAATATCTTATCGCTATGAAATATTTAGAAACTCTTAAAACAATGACTGACGGTAAAGATAATAAAGTTGTATATATGCCTTATGAGGCAAC
>CAMHDG010000051.1 GCA_946183815.1 uncultured bacterium
AAGACACAAACCCTGCGCAAAATAATATTGTGTTCAAACTGGCAGAAGGTGCAGGAAACGAAAACATTTTTGTTGTCGGTGATGATGACCAGATTATTTTTGAGTTTCAGGGCGCAAAAACCGACACTCTTGCAAAATTCTTAAAACGATACCCAAACACAAAAGTTATTTGTTTAGAAGAAAATAATCGTTCTACACAATCTATTTTGGATTTTAGTTATGACGTTATTTCGCAGGACACAACAAGACTGGAATTTAATCCTGAATTCAAATCTTACGGAATTAACAAAAAACTTATTGCAAAAAATGAAAAAGTTTGCTCTAAAGACAGAAACCTGAAACTACATTCTTTTGCAGATACCACACAAGAAAGAAATTTTATAGTTGAAGAGATAGAAAATCTTATAAAACAAGACGATTTTCCAAAAACAGATGATGGAGAAGCAGATTTATCTTCTATTGCAATTCTTACAAGAAACAACGCAGAATTGGATACTTATGCTGAATTATTAAGGGCAAAAAATATAAAGTACCAAATGAAAGTTACAAGAAGTATTTTTGATATGAAACCATCGTTGCTTGTGTATTTTTATCTTAAAGCACTCTACAACAACCATTATTATTCAGAAAAATTATTCGGACTTATAGGCTCTGAACCTTTTTCATTTGATGCGGAAGATTACAGTTTCTTATTATCAGAATACCGAAAGAACGGAAAAGATTTTGTGGAAAATATAAGAACAAACCTTGACCACAAGTGGAACAATTCAGAAAAAGTTTTAAATTTTATAAAAACATACGACAAACTTAAAGAGTTACAAAGCACAGAAAATCTACGCAACCTTGTTTTTGCTATCTGTAATGAAACAGGGATACTGGACTACTATGTAAAATCAGATGTTAACCGTATTGATAACATCCTTGCCCTCAAAAAAATAATAGAACAGGCAGAAATAGTAAGCATATACAAAAAAGGAGCAGGGCTTGGCGATTTTATAGACTATTTAGACACTGCTCTTAAAAGAGAAATTCCAATCAATATAGATAAAGATGAGTACGTACAGAATGCCATTCAGTTGGTTACTCTTCACAGCAGTAAAGGGCGACAATTCGATTATGTTTATATGCCAAACCTTACATCAGGACAATGGGAAAAGAAACGTACTATAAATGATGTTTCACTTCCTATCATTGATAAAGATGCCTTTTATGATGACGATGTTGCAAAAAAATCTGAAAACTTAAGATTACTATTCGTTGGGATAACAAGGGCGAAATATGATTTAACTTTATCATACGCAAACGCTGATAACTCAAAACCAAAAGAGTTTACCTCTTATTTGGCAGACGTTATTGAAAACTCAAAACTGTTCGATAAATATACACACGAACTAACTAAAGAAGAATATTCTATGGAACTATTCAAATCTTTCCAACAAAAACAATACGACTATAAAGGTGCTTTCAAAGACGAGATAGAAAAACGATTAGAAAAAATAATGTTAAGCCCAAGCACCTTAAATGCATATTTGGCTTGCCCGAGGAAATTTTTCTACACCTACGTTTTATCTGTACCTGTTCACGATGACAACTGGAACAACGCAAACTACGGTACATCTATCCACAACACACTGGAAAAATGTGCAAGAAGAATTCTAGCAGACGGAACTTATCCTACTAAAGAGGAATTTCTGCAAGAGTTTGAAGAACAATTTGCTAATGAAGAATTTCAGACAACCGAGGATAGAGAAAAATTCCACGACCGAGGGGTAGAAAGACTGTCAAATTATTATCATCATTTTATCGAAACAAGTACCAACAGACTTTATGATGTTGAAGAACAGTTTGACAGTATTCCTGTTGAAAACGATTTTATAAAAGGTAAAATAGATAGGATAGAACGCAACGCTGACGGAACTTTTGGGCTATATGATTACAAAACAGGTAATCCAAAATCAAAAAGTAAAATTGTTGATGGCGGAGATTATGAACATTATCTCAACCAGTTAAGATTTTACAAACTCGCTTTTGAAACAAAAAACAAGGGTTCAAAAGTTACTGATGTCGGACTTATTTTTGTAGAGGAATGTGAGAAAAGTTTCTACACAAAATTAACTGATGAGGACAATGAAATCATAAAAGAAAAGATTTTGAGTACTTATAAAGGTATGAAAAATCTTGATTTTGAACCTTGTGAAGACGAGAAAAACTGCAAATATTGCTCATATCAACATCTTTGTAAGTTGAATTTGTTTTAGTAAATTATTGTTTATCGGCTTTGCCGCTAAACAATAATTTACGGTGACTAGGTGATTAAGTGATTAAGTGACTAAGCAAGCCAATTTTTAATCGGCAATAATACTTTGGCTTTTAGCCAAATTCTTAGTCACTCAGTCACCTAGTCACTTAATCACTTTTACAAATATCGGCTCACTACGTTCGCCCCTAAACAATAATTTACCCCTCACCAATAGTATCGACTGCTTCGACACGAATATCGGTAATAAGTTCAGAATATGAAATTACTACGATTGTTGGAATATGACGTTCAAGTAGTTGGAACAGAGGTAATCTGATACGTGGAGAACACAAAATTACAGGCTGTTTCCCGATATTTTGGTGTGCTCTCATAAGAGTCATTGCGGTTGATTCAATCAAATCTTGGACCTGCATAGGATTTAACAGGAACATAGTACCCAACTCCGTTCTTTGACAACTGTCATCAAGCACTTTTTCCCACTCAGGCGAAAGGGTAAGTGCATAGAGAATATTATCCTCCTGAACATTTGTAAGACAAATCTGACGACCAAGAGCAGCCCTTAATCGTTCTGATAATATATCAGGCTCTTTGGAAAATCTTGCATAATCGCATAGTCGTTCAAATACAAAAATAATATCTTTGATAGAAACCTTTTCTCTAATAAGGTTAACAAAAATCTTTCTTAAATCTGAGGTAGAAATAATTGCAGGAACAAGGTCATTTACAAGTGTAGGGTCTTGTGAACGAACAAGTTCCATAAGTTTAAGAACGTCAGTTTTAGTCATAACCTCATCAACGTGTTTACGTACACACTCTTGTAAGTGTGTAACAAGAACGTCTGTTGCATCAACAGCCGTAACCTGTTTAGTTGCCTGTGCATCCTCCGCACTAACCCAGTAAGCCTGTGTTTGATATGTAGGGTCAACAGCAATAATAGCATCTTCCGGAACATTCTTGCGGACAGCATCCCACTGGTCAGCAATTACCATATATTTCCCAGGGTAAACATACCCTGTTGCAACAGTATTACCACGTATAGAAATCATATACTCGTTAGATTCCAAAGCAGAGGAGTCCATAATACGAATATTTGGAATAATATAACCTAATTCATCTGTAACTCTTTGACGTAAAGCGGCAATTTTAGCAAGTAATTGACCTTCTTGATCGGGGTCGGCAATAACCAGCAAACCTGCCCCAACCTGCAAACTTAAAACATCAACACCAAGACGTTCATACATCTTGTTAGGGTTAACAAGGTCTTGCATATTTTGTCTGACATTTTCCAACTGACCTAATTGTGATTGAACATCTGCATTGATAAGCACAGAGAACCCTGCAACCGCAAGTCCGATAGCAAACAGTGTAAACGGTATAAACGGTAAGCCTGTAATAGGACAAGTTATCGCAATTAAAGCAAGAAAGGCTGATGCAAAGAATAATGAATATGGCTTACTCATAATTTGAGCAGTCAAATCAGAACCTAATGAAGAAGCATCAGCAGATGCACGAGTCATGACGATACCTGCTGCGATTGACATCAAAAGAGATGGAACTTGAGAACACAAACCGTCACCGATTGTTAAAATTGTATATTTACTAACAGCGTCAGCCACAGGCATTTGTTGCATAAGGCAACCTATAATCAAACCACCTACAATGTTAATAATAGTAATAATGATACCTGCCATAGTATCACCTTTTACGAATTTCATAGCACCATCCATAGAACCGAATAAACTTGATTCTCTTTGTAAGTCTTCACGACGTTTAACCGCCTCTTCCGGAGAAATCAGACCTGCGTTAAAGTCTGCGTCAATAGTCATTTGTTTACCCGGCATAGCATCTAAAGCAAAACGTGCGGATACTTCGGCAATACGTTCAGCACCCTTTGTGATAACCATGAACTGAACAACGGTAATAATCAGGAAGATAACACCACCTACAACCATATTACCACCTGTTACAAAGTGTCCGAATGCCTCAATGACCTCACCTGCTTCACCTTTCGCCAAAATAAGACGGGTAGAAGCAATAGACAATACCAGCCGAAACATTGTACCTAAAAGAATAATTGTCGGAAAAGCAGCCAATTCAAGTGGTTTTTGGATATACAATGAAATCATTAACAGTACAATTCCCAGTGTGATATTCAACGAGATTGAAAAATTAATAACCCAAGTAGGCATCTCCATGAGCAAAATCAAGATAAGTACAATGACAAATATTGCCAAAGATATTTCACTTATAGGTTTGCTCTCTGCTGCCACTATTCCATACTCCTAAGTGCATTTTGAACGATCTCTAATTGCGCTTCAATACTTGCATCTACAAGTCCGTTATTTGTTTCAACGATACAACCGCCTTCAGTTATACTTTCATCTGACAGAATAGAAAGTTTTGCCTCCATACCTAATAACCTTACCTGTTCAGGCAATGTGTCTTTTATATATTGAACCTGTAACGGATTTATCCTCAAAACTATTCTGGGTTCTGTTTTAGATAAGGTTCTTAATACATCCATAACAGTGTCCAAAACTATTTGAGGGTCTGTTTTTATTTCTGTTTTAATAATTTTTTGGGCAATTTCCATAGCAATAGCCATGATATTTGGTGCAACTTCATTAAATACTCTGTCCTCCGCACCCATAAATTCGCCCAAAATATTTCTAAAATTTTCCATATCAGCCTGTGCTTGTTGCAAGCCTGCATTAAACCCTTCCTGATAAGCGTTTTGCTTAATTTGTTGGGCTTCTTCCTGTGCACGAGAAACGAGGTTTCTATCGTCTATCCTTCGATAACCTCTTCTTCTGTTTCCTGTCCTACGTTCTTTTCTTTGCGAAAAATCAATATTATCAACGTCAAAGATGTTTACGTCTTCTTCTTTTTGTTTTAACATCTCCTCACGTTTGCGTTCTTCTTCCTCGGCAGCCTGCTGTGCAGCCTTTTCTGCCTCCTCGACTTGTATTTCTTCCTCTGTTTTTTGAGGTTTAACTTTTTTCTTTATAATCATACCAACTATTATACACTATTTTTAAGAAATAGGCATTTATTTACAATAAATAATAATAAGCAGATAGTAACCTTGATAAATTAAAAATTTTTACCTCTACCCTTCAGGTGGTTGTTCTGGATTCTTTGGGGGTTCGTTTTGTTTAAGGTTATCCTTCATATAACTAACGAGAATTTTAGCAACTCTTAATGGAACACCTTGATAGTAATCTCCCTCATAAGATTGTGAAACAAAACGCTTCACAAAAGGTCTTTCCGATTTTACTATTGATTCAACATCTTCCATCTGATGTGTCTGGAAGATTTTATCCATCTCACGAATCATATTATCTTGAGATAATTTTTTCTTTTTAGGCAGAATAAATTTCAAATCTTCAAGACACTGTTTAGCGACTCTCAAATCAACCTGTTCTTCAAGACGAGGGGTTTTAGCGAGTTTCTTCAACTCATCAGCAACCTCCGGCGAGAATTGAGATAAAACCTCATCTGCACGTTTTTTATCAAGCAGTTTTAAAACCATTGCAACCGCTTTAAGCCTCATAGGTCTGTCGCCTGCGGCAACTCTTGTTCCTGTTTGGGCAGGGGCAGGAGGTGCGCCTACTGTTTCATGAGGGATATCAGGAGCCTGCGCCTGCGCCTGTGCCTGCGCTTCTGCTGCCGCTCTTTCCGCTTCTTCCTGTTCCTGAACCTGTCTTGCCATATCGTCAATGTTTGATTGGCTCGCTGCCTGTTGTGATATTTCGCTTGAGATAATACCACGTTTCTCTAAATCTTCTATCGCTTCTTTATATGTTTTGTCAACGTGGTGTTCAATAAGTTGCAGGGTCTTATCCTGCGGAATATTCTTTTGGATAGCCTGTTTTGCTATCTCGAAGATAGTGAACGCAATCTTTTGCATAACACCATCCCAGTGTTCAGGCATAATACCTGAATGAACAAGGTCAATAGATTTGTGGAATGACCATTCTGCAATAATTTGGGTAACAAATACCGCCTGATCAGCATTAAAATTTAATTTTGTATCATTTGAAATTGCCTCACCTGCTAAAAGAGTAAAATTAGTCAGGGTTTTAACGACATAATCTTTTTGCATGTCATTAAAATTTTTCGGCACGAGTTCGCCTGCCTGTGAGGACATCATTTGTGCAAACTCTTTATAATCAAATCCTTCTATTGCCACTTTTCCAAAATTCCTTTTCTTTTATTATATTATAATTCTTATAAATTGAAAATGGAGAACCGAAAATAATTTTCAATTTTCCATTTTCAATTTTTATAATTACTGTTCTATCCAACTTCTGATTTTTTCTACGCCCTCTTCTTCTTCCATCATATCGAACTCTTCTTTCAGGTCTGCGAGGGCATCTCTTATCATTGAGATATCTGTACCTCTTGCACCTATACCTCGTGCTTCGATTTCTTCTATCAGATTTTGTTTTATTTCGTCTTGCTGACTCATTAAGTCCGCCGCTTGTCTGCTTACGTCTTGTAATTGACGTTCCTGCATCATTGCTTTTTCTCTTAACAGTTCCATTTCGTCGTCGTGGAGTTCTCTCATCTTCGCCAAACGTTTTACTACAAATCTGTGACCGATGATTAAACTTAAACCTACGAGTGCAACTGCTAACCACCAAGGGTTACCTGTTTCTTCAGGTTTTGGCAATTTTTCAGGGTTATCTGATGCCAAGTATGGATCATTTGAGTCATTGAAGGCTATTGATACATTTTCAGGTCTGCACTTTGGAGATGCTGCACGTGCTACCAACTCTTTTAATTCTTCGATAGAAATATCAGGTGGTAGTGCTGCTTTATCCAAAGTTACAGCGATTGAAATATCTTCTATTGTACCCGGATTAGCATATTCGTTTGTCTGAATTTTAGAAACACCGTACTGAACCTCTTTTGCAGTTCTTGAATAGTTTCTGTTTTGAGAAGAATCAGCACCGCCTCCAGGTAAACCGTTTGGTAAATATACTGATACTGCGTTAGTGTTTCTGTTGCTGTCTGCTGTTTGATCGCCTAAACCTTCAGAGAAAGTTTGTTCAGACATAGCAGTTTTTGTATTAGGGTCATACCACGTTGTGAATTTTTCTGTCGGTGCTTGTTTTAAGAAGGTAGATACTGTTGCGGTATAATTACCTTTACCAACAAGTCTGTCCAACTGGATATTAACCTTTTGCTGCATATATTTATCTTGTTCTCTCATGCGTTCTTCCTGCTCGTCAGTAGGTGACATTATGCTGTTATACACATTACCGTTAGTATCGGTAATCGCAACATTTTCTGATGTCAAACCTGAAACTGAACCAATAAGCAAGTTAGTTATTGCTTTAACTTTGAACGCATCTAACTTGTCCCCGCTAGGCATATCAATCTGAACGGTTGCCGTAACAGGTTTTTGTTGTGATGAGAACATTGTTTGTTCAGGAATAGATATAAATACTGATGCGTTTTGGATAGGAGGAATTTTTCTGATAAGTCTTGCTAACTCACCATCAATCGCCCTAACCAAACGAATTTTTTTATCTTCTTTAGTTGATGTAAAGTCACCTTTATCAAACATTTCAAGACCTACGTTCTGATCCATAAGACCGCTTTTTACGATTGCTAAAAGTGCTCTGTCACGTTCTGATCGTGTATATTTTGGTAAGAATAAGGTTGATTTTGTACCGTCAACTTTTCTTTCAACGGTAATTCCTTCTCTTGCTAAAAGTGCCTGAATTTCTATCGCCTTGCCTAAATTATCAGTTGTTAATAAATCGAGAGGAGTTTTTATAACTTTTTCTTTAACGACTTGTCCTCCGCCTTTGCTTGCGTTTACTGACGTTACAACGGCTATTGTAATCAAAAGCGCAAACACGATGACACCCACCGCCAATGCGCCAATTAAAAAATTCTTGTTATTTAATAATTCTTTGAAATCCATTTTTTACACCCTAGTCTAGTTTTATACACAATTGTGGTATTACTATATTATACCTGTATCTGCATTATTTTATCGTATGTTTGAATGATTTTACCCACAACGGTAGTGGCTACGTTAACATTAATCTCTGCTTTTGCCATTGAGGTCATAACATCGTGGATATCTACGTCATCAGCACCTGTCATAACATCCTTTAACAAGTTATCAGGAGCATTCAACTCTTTGTTAAAATGTTCTACAAGCCCTGACAAAACTGATTTAAAATCACCAACAGGTCTTTCTTCGATACGTTCCATACGTGCAGGGTACATACCTACAATACCTGTGTCTAATTTTGTGTGCTGAATCCTTTGTTTCAAATCATAATGAGGATAAAACCCTGCTGCAAATCCATTTGTTGCCATTTTTACACCTTCTTCCTTCTGTCTTTTTGTGTTGGTTGTCGGATAAAGTCAGAACTTACTTTAATTAATATGATTAAATATCATCCATTTGTTCTAGTTTTATCTTTCAAATTCATCCACAACTTACAGAGGTTGCTCATTTTGTCATGGTTTTAATGATTTTTTTTAAAAAGTCAAGGGGAGGGGTAAATTATTGTTTAGCGGGGGTAAATATATAAATCGTTAAAAGCCCCTCTC
>CAMHDG010000052.1 GCA_946183815.1 uncultured bacterium
AGATTTTTGGCTAACAGGCTCTCAAAAATTTCATTTAATGAAAAATGTAACGGAAACACTGGCGGGAAGAGTTGCAATTATTGATATGCTCGGGATTTCACAGTCAGAAATTAAAAATAATCAATCTTTACCTTTTTTACCTGATAAAAATTGGATAGAACAAAAAAATAATGAAAAATCATTGATTTGTGATATTACAGAAACTTATAAAAATATTTTTCGTGGAAGTTTTCCTAAGTTAATTGCGGATAAAGAGATTCCAACTAAAATCTTTTATAGTTCGTATATTCAAACTTACGTTGAACGTGATGTTAAAGATTTAATGAAAGTGGGAAATGAATTAAAATTTATAACTTTTTTAAAAACTATTGCAACAAGAACGGGACAACTAATAAATTATAAAGATATAGCAAATAATGTTGATGTTGATATCAAAACAATACAAGCATGGACATCAATTTTAGAAGCATCCGGCATAATAAAACTTTTATATCCATATCATAATAACCTCACTAAACGTGCGATTAAAACACCAAAAATATATTTTCTTGATACAGGTTTATGTAGTTATTTGTGTGGGTGGGATTCTGAAATTACTCTTATGAATGGTTCAATGAGTGGAAATATTTTAGAAACTTATGTTTTTTGTGAAATATTAAAGAGTTACTGGAATAATGGATTAAATCCTAATATTTATTTTTATAGAGATACAGACCAAAAAGAAATTGATTTTATTATAGAAAGTAACGATACTTTGTATCCGATAGAAGTAAAAAAAACAGCAACACCCACAAACTCAAAATTATCTTTTAATGTATTGAACAAAACAGGACGACAAATCGGGGAAAAATCTGTTGTCTGTTTTTATCCAACCATATTTCCATTAAATAATTCTACTTTTTCTATTCCAATTTCATGTATATAAAACTTTAATTTATCATGGGGTAATCGTGCATGGACTGTTGCCCGAGTTAGGAATACATCATTTTGATAAATATAATAGCACTCCGCTTGTCTATGATTTGATGGAGCCTTACAGACCGTTTGTTGATTATTATTTTTATAAGTTTGTGCAAGATTTTGAAAGTGATTATAATTCAAAAAATTTAAAAGAACAATATTTGCATATAGATAAACACAAAAATAGAGAAACAGAATATGAATAAAATCTCTCTTGGGAGAGAAAATTTTTTAACATTTGGTGATATATCAAAAATGTTAGAAAAATAAGAGTAAATCAAAACGATACCCAAAACTATATGGGAAAACCCATATAGTTTGGGTATTTTTTGCGTACGCAAAAAATTTTTTGTTTAGGTATTATATTAGTGAGTTATCAACCAAGGGTATTGTTAATGGTTTCTATTGCAAAAACTAGAATAATGATTAGTGCGGAGTCAAGGGCGTGGCTTAAGCATAAAGGGGTGGATGTTCCTGATAAGGCTTTGAGTGTTGAGCATATTCTTGTGCCGGAATTGTCTAAATATACTGAACAATTTACTTTTAAAGATGGGTTTAACCTTCGACTTCAACAACAGGTAAACAGAGTTGATAAAACAAATAACAAAAAAACTGTTCAAATTCGTGAATATGATTATATAAAAAGGTTTTACGGTAAGGAAAAAATATCAGAAATCAGACAAAAAACAATAGATAATAATGGGGTTGAAGATTTTGATACTTGGAGATTTTATTACCCGAAGGATAACAGCCCCGTCAGGTTTTCACACAAAGAAAAATATAGAGTAAAAAATATCAAAAGTTTTGGAGAAGATGATGCCTACACAACTAAATCGTCAGAAGTAAATAACTATCTCCGCTCTGACGGTTATATAACTGATCGTAACGGCTTAAAAATCAGACCTATCTCGCTTGCAGAATATGTTGACAAGAGAAAAGATATTGACGATAAGCACTTTATTGACTGCCCTTGGACTTTAAGACAAAGTATTACAACTAAAGATAAATGTGCCACAGATTCCATACAAGAATGTACTGTTGTCGGTATCTACGGTGACAAAGGTATTTCGCTTAATCATTTGAACCCGAACAACCCCGTAAATAAAAATTTTTATAAACTGGAAGATGCTCTCTTAACTCAACTTGAACAACAAGGCAAAAATGCAAAAGCCTTTGTCATTGGCTCCTGTGAATCAGACCACGATAGCAATAAGCAGTTCGCTTGGATTACAGACATATTAACCGTAAATAAAATTAGTTATTCAAAATTCAAAACAGGGGATAAAGTCCTTTATGGTCAGTTTCAAGATAATACATCAATAAAATCATCTCATTCAAAAAAATACAAATACGGTACTGCAACACCTTTTGAATGGCAGTCAGGTCAGCATATTATATATAATAACGGCGAACTCCAAATCGCTAACACTGTTATTGATTCTGAACTAAAAAAAGGAAATACTGACCCTGAAAATCTTATCAAAAAAAGTTTTTCCAAAATTTACAGATAAAATATTATGTTAAACCTTAAACCAATACAATTAATTAAAAAATACTTTTTTCATAACTCAAATGCAAGGTATCTTGAAAATCAAACAAAAGATATCGAAAAATACGGTGCAAAATCTGTCCCACGTCATAAAACAGTTTCTGAAAAACAAATAAATGAATTTGCTGCAGGTTTGTTGGATAAAGTCGGTAAATATAAAGAACTTTAATTAAAGTAACTATATATAAGTTTCCACAAAGACTTTTAAAAGTGTCACCACTGAAACAAGTTCAGTACAGGCTCTGAATTTATTTTAAGGTCTTGCAAAGTATTTTACGAAATTCCGAAACAAGTTCGGAATGACAAATTTGGTATGAGCATAATTTAGTGGAAAATAATATATAGTTATCTTAATTTATAAATACCTTTTTAGGTTTGAGTCCGTCAGAACTTGTTTGTGCTATTGCAACAAGTTGGTTCTCTTTCGTGAGCATTACTATTGCGTCATTTGTCGCATCTATGCGGTTATAAATAGTCATTCCGTGAGATATTCGTTTGTATTCAACATCATTTAGTTCTTGTTTTGGTTGAGTGATGTAATCTATCGGGTTTATCAAAATTTTTTCAACATCCTGAATATTTTTCAAATCATCTAATATTACACTGTTTTTAACCTCAAACCCACCTGATTTTACACGTTTGAGTTTGGATAAATAACAACCGTTGTTGAGGGCTTTGCCTATATCATTTGCAATACTTCTTATATAAGTACCTTTTGAACATTCAACAAAAATATCTGCCCATTGTTCTTCTTCATTAAACTCCAAAAGTTCCGTTTTATATATATTTACCCTGCAAGGTTTTATCTCAATATCATTCACCCCCGCTCTTGCAAGTTCGTACATCTTTTTTCCATTAATTTTTTTTGCTGAATAAATAGGCGGATATTGTTCAATCTCGCCTTGAGGCAGGGGCAAATCAATAATTTGTTTTTCTGTTATCTTATTATCAAACTCACAAACTACTTTTCCCTCAATATCGTAAGTATCGGTTGATTTGCCGAAACAAAATCTGCCGATATAGGCTTTATCATCGTTTAAATATTCAATGAGTTTAGTTGCTTTTCCTACTGCAACGGGCAAAACTCCTTCTGCGAAAGGATCAAGTGTACCGGCATGCCCGATTTGTCTAATCTTTGTCACACGTCTTAAATAACCTATAACATCGTGTGATGTCATATTAACAGGTTTATAAATATTGAGAAAACCGAACATAGTATCTTTTCCTAATATTTACCCCTATATTTCACCTTTAGAGATTTTGTTGATAAGTTCAGTAACACGAGAACCTTGTTCCAGTGCATCTGTGAACACAAATTTTATCTCAGGGGTAAGTCTTAATCTGATGCGTTTACCTATTTCGTATCTGACTTTTGAGGTACTTTTTTCTATAACACCTTTATCTTTTTCCACCTGCTCAGGAGTACCCAGAACACTATATTTAACTTTTGCATAAGAATTGTCGTGTGATACCTCAACATCAACAATGGATACAACACCTTCCAGCCCTCTGACCTCTTTTCTTATGATGTCAGAGATTTCTCTCATTAATTCTTTTCTTACTCTTTCATTTCGTAGTGTCATCTTAAAATTACCTTATTCATAATCATATTATAACAAAGAAAGTTTTTTTACAAAGGGTAATAAATAGTATCGGCTATGCTTAATCTCTTTGTTTCAATTCAATATCATACCCCAAAATATCCGCAATCATGACAACCTCGTTGTAGGAAATTGTGCCTCTGTTTATTTTTTGAGATAAACTACCGGCAGTATATTTTTTACCTATCTTTTGAGTAAGCACTTCCGCAAGGTCTTTTTGCTTATATTTTTCTCTTGTAAGCATTATTTTTATTATTTCTTTTGCATTTAATCTCATAATAAAATTATATATATATGTTTATTTATTGACAAATATGTAGATTAATGCTATTTTATTTTACATATATGTAGATAATCGACATATATGTACATAAATAATTATAAAAACTTAACAAAGGAGAAAATATGAATACTCAAAAAATTCAAGCGATGGATATGAATTTAGATAAAGTCATCAATTACAGCGTATATGTTGACTGTTTTGCCAGAATATTAAGGGAATTTCTTGAAAATGGTTATTACAATATAAAAAAATCAGATGTTTTAAATATGGCTTTATTGTTAGAAAAATACTCACACAGACTACATATCTGCATAACAAAAACCTGCTCCATTTGGGAATTTTAGAATTATTGTTGGGTTTCACCCAACCTACTTTTCTTTTAATTATTCCCGTTGGGTTTCACCCAACCTACTCTATATATTTACCCCTACTCCTATTCGAGTTCAGTTCTTTCGATTTCTTCTGTTTTAATAAATTCAACAATATCGCCTTCCTGAACGTCATTAAATTTAACAAAAGAGATACCGCATTCATAACCTTGTGCAACCTCTTTGACGTCATCTTTGAAACGCTTAAGTTGGTCAATACTACCTGAGAATACCTCAACTCCGTCACGTTTAACAATAGCCTTATTGTTACGGTTAATCTTACCGTCTGTAACGTAGCAACCGGCAATCTTGATAGTTTTACCAATAGTGAATACTTGTCTAACCTCTGCAGTACCAACAACAACTTCTTTTGTTTCAGGTGAAAGCAATGAAATCATTGTCTTTTCAATATCTTCTAAAATTTGGTAAATGATATCATATTTCTTAATAGTTACATTTTCTTTTGCAGCCGCAATAAGAGCGTTATTATCTTCTTTAACGGCAAAGCCTAAAATCAAAGCACCGGATGCTGAGGCAAGCATAACATCTGCCTCTGAAATGTCACCGACACCAACGTGAATGATTTTAGTAACGATTTCTTTTGATTCAAATTGTGCAATAGCCTGTGATACAGCCTCTGCCGAACCATAAGTATCAGCCTTAATAATAAGATTAAGTTGTGGAATTTCTTCTTCACCAACCCCTGTTGCACCGCTTTCTTTTCTGATATGTGCAGGCAACATTGCATCAAGCCTTGATTCTCTTGCTTTCATTTGTCTGTCAGCAACAATCGCTTTCATTTCTTTTTCGTTTTTAACCACCTCAAAATATTCTCCCGGAGATGGTACTTCAGAAAGACCTAAAACCTCGACAGGAGTGGATGGTTCAGCAGATTTAATTCTTTCGCCCGAATCTGAAAGCAAGGCTCTTACACGTCCGCAAGCAGTACCTACGACAATGCAGTTACCTGCTCTCAACGTACCGTTTTGGACTAACAGTGTAGCAACAGGGCCTTTACCTTTATCAAGATTAGCCTCAATTACAACTCCTGATGCCTCTGCTTTAGGGTTTGCTCTCAAGTCTTTAAGGTCTGCTAAAAGCCATATATATTCTAACAATTCGTCTATACCTGTACCTTGTAGTGCGGAAACCTTAACTGTAATAGTATCACCGCCCCATTCTTCAGGTATCAGGTTATGTTCTGTTAATTGGGTTAATACTCTGTCAGGGTCAGCACCTGCTTTATCAATTTTGTTTACGGCTACAATAATAGGAACTTCTGCTGCTCTTGCATGGTTAATAGCCTCAATAGTTTGCGGCATAATACCGTCATCAGCCGCAACAACAAGAATTGCAATATCTGTTGCTTTAGCACCTCTTGCACGCATTTCGGTAAACGCTTCGTGACCCGGAGTATCAACAAATACAATTTTCTTTTCTTTTTTGTTATCAAGATAAACTGTATATGCACCGATTGATTGGGTTATACCGCCAACCTCGGTAGATACAATCTTATGTTTTGATGCACGAATACTGTCAAGCAAGGTAGTTTTACCATGGTCAACGTGACCCATAATACTGACAACAGGCGCACGTCTCTTGAGTAATTTTTTATCTACCTCTGTAAATTGTTTTTTAATTTCTTCTTTCTTTTCTTCTTCCGCAATATATGCTTCTAAATCTTCTTCAAGAACCTCAAGATTATATTCTGCACATACTTTTTTGATAACATCAACGTCAATAAGTTGGTTAACTGTTGCCATAACACCTTGGAACATAAGGAACTTAACAATCTCTGCAGGTGTTTTGTGAATTTTGTCTGCAAGTTCACTAATAGTCATTGCTTTATCAACAACTATTGATTTAACTTCTTCTATTTCCTCTTCTTTTACAACTTTCTTTTTATGGTGTTGGGCTGCAGCCTTTTCTAATGAAATTCTCTCTTGTTCTTCTTTTTTAGAGTAGTCTTTATCTTTTTTCTTGTCGGAAGAACCCTTTTTCTTTGAAAATCCTTTGTTTTCGTAAATATCTTGCGGAATAATATGACGTTCTATCGGTCTTTTTGGTTTATCAGTCTTTTCGTCTTTATTTTCTTCTCCGCCTTTTTTACCTTCTTCTTTATTAAATTCTTTTTTAGTTTTTTTTGTATCGATAACCTTCTGGATAGGTTTTTTACCACCGCCTTGTTGAACAATCTCAACACGTTTCAAAGGTACTCTTTTTACAATCTCTAATCTGTTTGTTGGTTCTTTTTTGACTACTTCGACTTTTTTGCGTTCAACTTTCTCTATTTTTGGGGCTTCTTTTTTAGATTCTTTCTTTTCTGCTGAATCTGCAGTCTTTACCTCGTCTGCCGGCGGAACATCTTTCTTCTTCTTAACAATAAACGCTTTTGGTTTTTTGCTTGGTAATTTTGAACCGCCTGCAATAAAATCTTTCAATTTTTGAATTTGTAAAGGTGTAACAACATTAGAGTGTGACTTAACACTAATATTTATTTGAGCGAATTTTTCCAGCACCTCTTTGCTGGTCAAACCCAATTCTTTTGCTAATTCACTTACTCTAATATTCTCTTCCATTCAGTAGTCCTTTCAAATCCTCTGATGTTTTTAGAGATTTATTCAATCTGTTTTTTTTGAGTGCTAACTCTTTACATTTTTCATTATAGCAAAAATATGCTGATCTTCCAAATATTTTTGAATTTGGGTTTATGACAATCGTACCATCAGCACTATTTTTAGTTATTTTAAGCATTTCTGCTCTTTCTTTAATTGCACCGCAACCGATGCATTTTCGTTTTGTCAATATGACCTCGTTTTATTCTACCGCACTTTCTGCTAATTTTTCAAGTTTTAATTTTTGGTCATACTCAATTAGCAAATCGAGCAATTCGTCCATATCGCCGTCAATAACAGTCCAGACATTAAGATTGTGACCTATTCTGTGGTCTGTCAAACGACCTTGCGGGAAGTTATATGTTCTGATACGTTCACTTCTGTCGCCTGTTCCGACTTGTGACCGTCTTAAATCAGTTACTTCCTGCATTTGTTTTTGAACCTCTAAATCATACAATTTAGCCTTCAAAATCTCCATTGCACGTTCTTTGTTTTGTAATTGAGAACGCTCTTCTGTACAGAAAATCATTATACCTGTTGGTTTATGGAAAAGTCTTGCTGCAGTTTCAACTTTGTTTACGTTTTGACCCCCTGCACCACCTGAACGAGCTGTTGACATCTCAATATCTTCCGGTCTGATTTCGATTTCTACATCATCAACTTCAGGCATGACCGCAACTGTTGCAGTTGATGTGTGGACTCTGCCTTGCGACTCTGTTTCAGGTACACGCTGTACTCTGTGAACACCTGATTCATATTTTAATCTTGAATATACCGCATCACCTTTGATAGATATAATGATTTCAGAATAACCGCCTGCTTCACATTCTGTTTTAGACAGCACTTGGGTCTGCCAACCTTGTTTATCTGCATATTTCAGATACATTCTTGTAAGGTCACCTGCAAAAATGTTTGCTTCGTCACCACCTGCTCCACCTCTGATTTCTAGCATAATGTCTTTATCATCCATTGGGTCACGAGGGAGAAGAAGAACCTTCATTTTTTCTTCATAGACAGGCAATTTTGCCTCATTTTCTTCCATCTCTGCTTTCAAAAATGATTTCATTTCTTCATCTTTTTCTTCATGGATAAGTTGTTTTGCATCTTCAATAGCATCAACAGCCTCTTTCCACTTATAATATAATTCTACCGTTTCTTCCATTGATTTTCTTTGTTTTGATAAATCACGGAATTTTTTATAGTCTTGTATAACCGCAGGGTCAGACAGCGTTATACCCAGTTCATTATAACGCTTTTCTATCTGCAAAATTTTATCTAGCATGTCTTTCATATTTTTATCCTCTTGTTTTGATTATAACACAAAGGGTAAATTATTGTTTAGCGGTATTAAAGATGGTAGGATGCTAGGAGTCCTAGGA
>CAMHDG010000053.1 GCA_946183815.1 uncultured bacterium
TTTGAGATTCTTTTTCCGTAATTATCCCAAGGAAAAATATCAACGAATAAGTGTGGACATTTTTTATGCTGAATTTTTATAATACATTGACACGTGTTAGTTGGACTTTTTACATATCCTGCAAAGATATCAGGATTGCGACTTGATTTCTTAAATGCTTCAATTATTTTTTCATAATCTTCACGAAGCATTGCGGTATCAATGTCATCATCCCAAGGGATAAAACCTTTATGGCGGACAGCTCCGAGTAATGTTCCGCCATCAAGCCAATATATCAATCCGTTTTGCTTACAAACATAGTCCAATTCTTTTAAAAGTGCGAGATTAGCAAGTTGAATATCTCTTATCTGACCTGTAGCAGGCGGGATTGTAGTTATATCAATATTATTCTTTTTGTAGTAATAATACGGGCTTTCCTTTCTCTTTTTGGCAAACGCTCTCTTGGGAAACTTGATTTTCAGCCCGAACAAACGTAATATATGGTGTGTTTCACCATAATCAGATATTGAAAATATATTCTCTAATATGTTTGTCATTAAATTCCTCTTTGCTTGCTCATAATAATAAATTTGCTTATCATACCTCTCCCGCATTTGTAACTGTTTTGGCAAGCAAAACAGAACAACTGCTCCCTCTCCTACTCTTTAGGAGAGGAAATATTTTCTCGGTGGATTTCCCCATAATCTGATATTGAAAATATGTTTTGTATAAAACTACTTACACTCATTTCTTCTCTTTACTATTTTTAAATTCACATCTCAAAGGACTGATTAGTGTTTACCCCACATTGACCCCGACACCTGCACCCATTGTCTTTAAGAAAGACAACACTGCCTGCTGTTGTGTGTTTGTGAAATTTCCTAATAATGAAATTATTTCGTACATAGTTGACGATACGCTTTCATTTTTCATTCTCAAAGGCGACAAATCTATATGCAAAGCCTCGGTCAGTCTAAAAAACGTCTGCAAACTAGGGGTGTATTCCCCTCTTTCAATTCGGGAATAATGTTGAACACTTATCCCTATCAAATCTGCAACTTCTTGCTGTTTTAACCCCAACAATTTTCGCTGTCCTTTGATAAGTTTACCCAAGTTTTCTAACTGAATATCTTTCCCTTCGATATTCCCCTGCATTACGGTTACACTCCTATTTATCACCTTATTCTGTTCTCGTACGAGAACACTGTTCTCATATTAGAACAATAATAAAAAATATGCAACACACAAAATAAGACAAATTTATGCAAGAAAAGAAAAACAAGATTTTAAGGGCTTTGGCAAAAGTCGTTAGAAAAAGACGAGGAAAACTCTCAATTACACAACTGTCACTATCCGTAGATGTTAGTAAGTCAATATGGTCTATGATAGAAAAAGCACACCGAGATACGCAACTCACAACACTATTTAGAGTTGCGGAAGCACTCTACATGAAACCTTCTCAACTAATATATGAGGTCGAAAAAGAACTCGGTGACGAATTTACCGCCATCTTGTAGAATGTAACAAATATTTTACATTCTGATTACAATATAGCAAAATTTTTTATTTATGATTTATTATAAATCATACCAACAGGAAATTTAGGAGAAGAATATGAACTTATCTATCAACCCAATGACGTCACTTAAGTCTATGCCAAAATTCACAGGATACACCGAATACATTGATGACAACTATCGTGACTCAAGTGACAGTGATGACAACGATTACAAGGTTGATTACGATACATACGAAAGCGACTTAAAAAGAGCAGAAATAAAAGGTTTCAACGAAGGGTTTTTCTCAGGAGCATTAGGAATGACTCTTTTAGGAGTGATTTTCGGAGCAACAGGTTCTAATAATGAAACAAAACAAACTAACGAATTTATAGATAACATCTCTAAAATCGCTTCATCAGACAGCATAAAACAGAACGAATTTTCAGTGAAAGATATGAACAAAGACAACCATCCTGACCTCGTTCTCTACAAAAAAGACGGTTCAAAGGTTATTGTCGATTTGAAAAACCAACAAATTAATACAAAACAAAAGAAACTCGATGTTATTAAATAAGGGTAAAAGAACATGCTTGATTTAAAAATTGAAAAAACATTAGACTCAAACAAAGTCCTTATTACTGAAAAAAATATTATTAACAAGAAACGACCAACACGATACTATGTTGTGCCAGGGGAAAGTGCTGACGGTTTTATCAGCGGACGAAAAAGCCTCGATAACACCGATAAACTAAGCCTCGCCGGCTATACCGTATTATCAACTCTCGTTGGGGTTACCTTCTTTAAAGCCTTCAAAAAACCTGCCCTCAAACTTATTACAGGTTTTGGCTCAGGACTCGCTGCTTTCGCAGGTGCAATAGCGATTGACTCAAAAATAGACGAACAAGCAAACAAAAACCTCTTTGAAAGAACAGGGGCAGAAGAAATTACAAATAACGAAGATAAATTAAAGTCTATCCTTAATAAATAAGGCAGTAAATGTCATTGCGAGTGCTTTGCACGAAGCAATAACAGGCTTGAGTAGTAAGCCCCTAACCTCTACCTCTGGGAGAGGTCGCCAGTCTTAATTTTTGCTTGTCAAAAATTTTAGAGTGGCGGGTGAGGGTCTGTTCTCATCGTCTGTTATCATGATTCATTTAAAGGTCTTGTTACCTTTTCACGAGATACTGAAACAAGTTCGGAATAATTAGGTTTATGGTGCTACGTTGCAATTTTCTAATTTCAATTTCCCATCTTGATAAGTTCTAAACCCTCACTCTAGCCCTCTCTCAGAGGGATAGGGGATATCGAACGAGATATACAGTGAACTTTACGCTTTCCTCTTTTTTCATTTTGAATTAAAAAACTTTCCACTTTCAACTCTCCACTTATTAAGTCGGCTGGATTGCCACGCTATCGCTCGAAATGACATGCTTTACGACAAAGTAATACTTTCAACTTTCAACTTTCAACTTTTAACTTATTAACATATTGATTAATACAAAAAAAATTTATATAATAATAGCCGTAATCTAATCGGAGAGTGTTATGTTTAATTTTATCAATAATTTCTTTCGTTCAGCCGAGCAACAGGCAGTAGAAAGTTCTACATCAAGTGATGACGGAAATCAAAAAAAAGAGCAAGAACAAAAGAAAGAAGAAAAAAAATACCTTGAACAAGAAGAAGCAGACGAAGTAAGAATTGGCGGACGTCCTGAACTCACTGAAGACGAGGTCTATGCAATGACCGTTGACTACGTTAACAAACTAAAATCTGAACGCTCTGATGACGAAAAAGTGTGCAAAAAATTAGACAAATTTTTAGAGAATTTTAATGTTAAAAAATTTATGAGAAACAACCCGCACATGACATATCCTGATTTTTACATGGTAATATATAACGAAACAGCGTCTATATTAAATTAGAAAAAAGATTATGGTTGATATAAAAGTAAAAAAAGTAAATTCAGGGTTAAAAGGAACTGTTATAATACCCTCTGACAAATCAATATCGCACCGTTCTGTAATGTTTTCCTCATTAGCAAAAGGAAAATCAATTATTAACAATTTTTCAAACGGGGCAGACTGTATCTCTACAATGAATTTATTTAAAAGTCTTGGGGTTGAAATAAACAGAACCTCCGAAAAATCACTTGAAGTAATCTCAAACGGGATATTAAAGCCGCTAAAAGAAGAGTTAGACTGCGGTAATTCAGGTACAACAATGAGATTATGCACAGGAATTTTAGCAGGTCAGAATTTTAACTCAATATTGTTCGGTGACGAAAGTCTTTCTAAAAGACCGATGCAAAGGGTAATTACCCCTATTGAACTAATGGGAGGTAGTATCACATCAAATGACGGCAAAGCCCCCTTAAAAATCAAAGGAACAGCCTTAAACGGAATTGAATATCATTCCCCCATTGCATCAGCACAAATTAAATCATGCGTTCTGCTGGCAGGGTTGCACGCAACAGGAAAAACAACCGTAATTGAACCATACATTTCAAGAAACCACACAGAACTTATGCTTAAATATATGGGGGCAAATATTACCACACTTAATAATTCAACAACTGTTGAAAAATCAGAACTTGAGACAAGAGTGATTGATGTTGCGGGTGACATATCATCTTCTGCATACTTTATTGTGGCAGGACTAATTATTCCTAATTCAGACATAGTCATAAAAAATGTAGGACTTAACCCCACAAGAACAGGCATTATTGATGTTGTAAAAAGAATGGGCGGAAATATAGAAATTCTTAACCAAAATACCGTTTCCGGAGAATTAGTTGGAGATATAAGAGTAAAATATTCCCAACTCAAAGGATGTTCAATATCAGGAGATGATATTCCAAGACTCATTGACGAATTACCTGTCATTGCTCTTTTAGCAACACAGGCGGATGGTGAAACAATTATATCCGATGCCCAAGATTTAAGAAAAAAAGAGTCTGACAGGATTACAACCATCACTAACGGACTTAATTCATTAGGCGGAAACATTCAGGAAAAACCTGACGGGTTCATTATTAACGGAAAAACAATCCTAAAAGGCGATAAAGAACTTGAAGTTTTCCACGACCATAGACTTGCAATGACCTACTATGTTGCAGGTTTAATCTGCGAAAAGGAAATCCTTATAAAAGAATTTCAGTGGGTAAATATATCATTCCCTGAATTTGAAAAACTATTCAATAACCTGTTCTAAATTACTTATGGATAAAGTTTTTTACAAACCCTATCGCAGCATAAGTCGCATGACGCTCACTACGTTCAAAGGCTTTTTGCCCTGTTTTATTAAACAATTTATCAGTAAACGAACCTACGGTTTCACCTGTACCTGCATTAGAGGCAGCACCGCCATTCATTGCCTCAATATTAGTATAAGCGAGAGTACCCGCTGTTTTTACACTTGTTTGAGCCCCTGCATTTGCAAATGATTGGGTTGCATTACCTAAAACATAGCCGCCCACTTTATTTGTATATTTTGCAACAGTTGGTGCTAAATGTTCGTTTACAGCCGTTCCAAGTCCCTGAACCATACCTGTTTTTGCCAAACCTTTTACAACTGCTTTCCCGAATTTTGCACCGCCATAAGTCAAAGCACCATCTGCAAGAACTTCTGCTCCGGTAGCGAGTGGGTTTTCTCTGCCTTGTTGAGAAGTAAAAGCATTTACTCCATTGACTGCGGTAAGTGTCATACACGCACCTTCAATTCCCGCAGCAGCAGGGCATGCCAGCATAGTGCCCGTTACCACTGTCGCTTTGACTGCAAACCCGCCGGTTTCCTGTGAATCAGCATAATTTCTGACACGATTTACAATGTCCATCGATTTCAATTCTTTTGCTATTTGTGCTCTTTTACTTTTATCACTCGTTTTTTTATAATTCGCCAGTCCATCAGAATACTTTTTCAAATCTTTTCTTACCATATCAGCGGTATTACCTGTCAGATTAATGACATCATTATTCCAAAGTTTACTTATACCATCTGCAATATCTTCACAAATACCGTCTTGTTTTAATCTTTGCATAAACTCCTGTGTGGCAGTATCATAATCAGTTTTCAACTCTGAATAAGTCTTATCATTTACCGCACTCTTTACATTTGTCAGTGCAATATTAAAACTCTTTTGGACTTCATCATTAAGAGATTTAACCTGTGCATCAAGTTTCGACTTAACATCTCTATCAGGGTCAATCACCATTGCATCAGCCCGATAAGCAAACGACTTGAACTGTGAGTTTAACTTGTTTGCATAAGCATTTTTCGCATCAAAATTTAACTCTTTTAATAGTGCCTCACTCACACCTTTTGTATCAAGTTTTTGAGCCGATAACATATACTGCTTCGCTGACATATCAGAAAGTTCTATTTTCTTGTTCTTATTATTGTCATAAGAACTAAACACCGATTTATTATTGCCTTGTTGCGCTTTTACAGGTTTATCGGACACACCACTACCAACAAAACCTTCAACAGTTTGCTTTCTTTCTTCAAGACCTTTAGCAATCTGCCCAAATCCGAATTGTTGGTTGCTTTTGTTATCAATAGGTGGCATGCTCAAAAATATCCTTATATATTATATATATAATAAGTATATACATACCAAAATATTGACTTTTTTTTACAAAATAATTAAAAACTGTTAACAAACTGATATAGTTGAGAGATTACAGAGTCAGGAATTTATGATATACTTATAGGGTAATTAAACGAAAGGCTATCACAAATGGGAGATGAAGATAAGCAGTTTGACGCCACTCCCCAGAAACTGCAAAGAGCAAGAAAAGAAGGTCAGGTCGTAAAGTCAAAAGACGTATCTACGGCAATATCTTTACTTGTTGTTTTCTCATTTATACTTATGATGGCACCGATATCATGGAACTTAATTTGCGGATTGTTTAAGAATTTGTATACCCAGATACCAAATCAGCACGTCAGTGAGATAGGCTATTTGTATGTTCTGACATCAGCGGTTCTGCCAACGCTGGCAATTATTGGTACAACTCTTGTAGTTGCAGCATTTATAGCGGCTCTGGGAGATTTTATTCAGGTCGGACCTCTTGTTGCTATCGCACCATTAATTCCAAAATTAGACAAACTTAACCCTACAAAATATTTTAAGAATCTTTTTTCGATAAAAACATTGTTTGAATTATTCAAAAATATATTAAAGGTATGTATATTAGGTCTTGTTGGCTGGACAGTTTATTCTGCCCATCTAAAAGGTATTCTCATGCTTGCTGCAATAGATAATAATTTCGCTGTTATGAACGAGTTTGCAAGTCTTATAAAAGACTTTATTTACAAAGCGTGTCTTGCTTTTTTAATTATTGCGGTTGCTGACTACGGTGTTACCAGATGGAAATTCTTAAAAGATCAAAAGATGTCATTTAAGGAAATAAAAGATGAATACAAAAACCAGGAAGGCGACCCTCACGTTAAAGCGGCACTGCGTCAAAGACGTATGCAAATGTTACAGAGAGGTGCGATGGATTCTGTTGCAGAAGCAGATTTTGTAGTCAGAAACCCAACCCACGTGGCATGTGCTTTAAAATATGACGCTCAAACAATGATGTCACCAACTTTACTGATGAAAGGGGCGGAACTTATTGCACAGGAAATTTTGAGAATAGCAGAAGAAAATAATGTTCCGATAATAGAAAACCCGCCTGTTGCGCGTGCACTATACAGAATGGTTGAAATAGGACAACAGATACCGCCTGAGTTGTTTAAAGCGGTCGCTGAAATTCTGCTTTTTGTTTACAACTTGAAAAATAAACAAAATCAAGGTAATATAGGATAAGGAAATTCCGTATAATTTTTTTAGATTAAACCATGGATAAACAGAGTCTATTAAAACAGTATGTAAGTATAGTTCAGAGAGTAGCCAAGATTGAGCAACGCCGTGTACCTAATCACATGATTGAGTATGAGGAATTGGTCAGTATCGGCATTATTGCTGTGCAGGCAATGATTAAAAATAAAACAGAAGAACAACTCCAAAAATATAACGATGCTTATATGGGTACTGCTGTAAAATGGGCTATCAGAAATGAATTGCGTCACAGATACAAATGGTACTCAATGAAACAAAAATCTGACAGTGATAACGAAGAGGGTTCTGAAGGCGAAGAAAATTCAACGGGCTCTGTAAAGGAAGCAGTTTATCAGACAATTCTTTCAATAGATAGTTTGGCGGCTGCTGCAAGTGATAATGATTCCCCATTTGACTTTATAAAAGACCCTCATGCCATGCCTGACGAAAACGCTGAAATCGTTGAAATGAGCCGACTTATCAAAGAGGCGATTGCTAATTTACCACAAAAAGAAAGAACTGTTGTTGAATACAGATTTTATCGTAATATGCAGGCAAAAGACATTGCAACAATGATTGGGCTGTCTCCTTCTCGTATTACACGTATTATTCAGGGGGCACTTGTTCAGATTAGAGAATATCTGAAATCAAAGGGAAGAAACGATTATTAGTCTATTTTAAACCTACATGATGACCTTGATGGTATTGAGCAGACTCAATACTTAAATTCATAAACTCAAAATCATCATAATCAACATAAGCAGTTTGCATAAGGTTTTTTCCTGCTTTTATTGTAATCACGTTATTTTGATTATATTTTATAAGATTTTTTGGTAGTTTAATTTTTTGATTATCGCCGTTAATTTGAATTTCTGCAATTTTATGACCGTTCAGATAAACAGATGGCGGGCTTGCAAACGAGGTGGTTATCCTGTTTTGTCCCATGCCTCTTGCCATTGCCGTATCGATACCTAAAATCGAACCAAATACGAGATATTGCTGCATATTAGAGGTTGTAGCAGGGATATAAAAAGTTTTGTTATAAACAGGTCCGCTTGCATAAGATTTAAAATTACCTGCATTTGCGGAAAAACCTGAATAGTTATTATCGCCTAAATGACAAAGAGCAGTTTCTACTTTTATATCAAACGGGTTTGATATTTCAATCTCTACAACAAATGGGATATAAGCATGTCTTTTTAATAAGGTCATTGAAAAAGGTTTGTAATTATTTTTTTCTACTGACATAATAGCGTTACCGTTAATGGCAGTTTTCAGTTCAAAATGACCGTTCACATCAGTATAAGCAACGAAGTTTGAAGATGGAACAGTAACCTTTGCATTGGGAACAGGTTTGCCTGTTCTTTTATCAATAACCGTACAGAAAGGTTTAACTCTTTCATTAGTATTTACCCCGCCTTCAATCATTGTTGCGGAGGCAAATAAAGGA
>CAMHDG010000054.1 GCA_946183815.1 uncultured bacterium
ACAGAGCAATATTTGTATGACAACGGTTTAGTCACAACAAGCAAGGCTGATGGAATGTTGAGGGATTCAAAAAAAACGATTGAACCTTTGCCTGTTGATTCTTCAAAAAACAAAGGAGGAATTTTAGGCTTTATTATGCGGCTGTTTAAGTAATGGCAAATTTATTTTTTATGCGTTTTATTTGAGTATGAATATTCATACAGGATATCCCCAAAATAGCAGAGTGAATTTTACCGCTATGAAAAAATCACAGTTTAGCGGGATAGATTTTTCTGTTGTTGAAAAATTTAAAGCGCCTATTGAGAAATTTAATACAATGGAAGATTTTCAAAACTGGGCAGGCGGTAAATATAAGGAGTTAGTAAGCAGAGATTTTGGAGGCAGAGATGATGTTGTGGTAAATCAACGTCATAATATGGGTAAAGAGTGGAATTATATGCTTATGGCTGATGGGGGAAGTTATACTCCGTCTGAAAGATTGCTGATTTTTAATGGTATAACGAAAGATTTAAAACCTGATGACAATACCTATATGCCGTCATTTAATAAAATCGTTTTAAGCAAAACCATGAAAAATTTGGGGCTTGATTTAGATGCAGACAGAAAACATCAATTTGATTTTGGGAAAATATACAGAACAAATCTCAAAGAGTATTATTCAAAAGAGATAGATTCTGATTTTACGGGGTGGGCAATTATTCCTTCAAGAAATAATGACAGGGTTAATTTTAATGATAATGTGCGAAAATTACAGAGTATCTCAAACACTCACTGGTGTACAAAATCAACACACGCTAAACCGTATCTGGCAGAGGGCGATTTTCATTTGTATTTTGAAAAGGGTGAGCCTAAAATTGCTATGAGGTTTGATGATGATGTTGCTATCGAGTTTCAGGGGGTTTCTAATGATGACAGACTCATTCCTGAATATTTTGATGTATTAGAAAAATATGTTCAGGATAATGATATAGTTCTTGTTGATAAAGCAAAACAAGAGTTTGAACTGTCTGCAAAAAACAGAGATTTAGCAAGAGATATTGAAGATAAAATAGGTAATGCTGTCAGAACTAAAGATTATGAGAAAATTTTAAACTATATGAAGATATCAACTAAAAAAGATGAAAATGGCAAACTTATTCTTTCTCATTATGAAATTCCCAACGGATTTGACTACAAAGTCATTGATATAAATGAAGATGATTTATTGAAAAATGTTTCTGCAATAGAAGGTAATGCTGATTTCACCCGTTCTCGAATAACAGGTTTTGGGAATATAAAGTATATAGGCGGGAATGCAAATTTTGCAGGCATGACTTTGGAAGATTTGGGTAAAATAGAAGAAATTGGCGGTAATGCAGATTTTAGATATGCAAAAATAAATACTATGGGTAATTTGCAAAAAATCGGCAAAGATCTTATTTTAGATTATGCCGATTATAAAGATTTGTATTCGTTAAGATTTGTTGGCGGTAGAATCAGACAGGGATATGGGACTATTCCGAAAACTCAACTAATGTCAATAAAAACGAATTAGTATATCCAACCGTTAGTTAAATCTACTTTTAATTCTCTCATAAGTTTTACATAGATTGTAGAACCTTGTTTAAATTTTATTTTCTCTCCCTTAAACACTTTTCTTACCCAAGTCATAAATTTACCTTTTTTAACTGTAACATCACCGGATGAGCGAATAATAATATTTTGGTCATTAGGGGTTGTCATTGTTGTAGTCCCTAATTTTAATACCCCGTTACGCACAAACCATTTACCTTTTTTAACATCTTCAACTATCCCTTTGAATTGAGTACCCTTGTAGATAAGGATATATTTGTCACGAGTGATGTAGTTTTGGTCTGCTTTTGCACTAAATTCTTCACCTTTAACAGAGTATTGGGAAGAAAACCCTCTACCCACTTTTATAGGTACAATACAACCGGCAGGGATTGTACCTACTGAACCTGAAACTGAAGAGTTTTCTATAATGTAGCCATCTCCTGTTTTCTTTCTCATAGCCTCTGCCAGTTTAGCGTTAGGGTTTAGTTTTGCCTGTATCATCATATTGTTTAAAATAGCAGTAACCTCTGCTCTTGTTGCAGGTCTGTCAGAGTCCATATAGTTTCTTCTGTCAGGATTAGTCGCTATCATATCAAGAATTTCTGCTTTTCCTGCCGTTACAATAAACCAGTCAGGAATTTCTGATACATCTTTATATTTTTTTTCTAATACTGCTTTTGCTTTTGCAACACTAATTTGTTCTGTTGTTAGTGAGTTTACGGCAATACTGATTGCCTCCGCTCTTGATACATTGTCCTCCGGTCTAAATTCTTCCGTATCGCTGTTGTTTGAGATAAGTTCAAAATATACTGCTTTTTGAATAGCATCATAAGCCCAGTAGGTTTCATCTATATCTTTGTATTTTATAGGCTGATAAACATTAGCGTGTTCTTGTCCCAGTGCTTTTATCGCCATTGATGCAAATTCTGCTCTTGTTACATTGTCGTCAGGCTTGAATGTTCCGTCAGGATAACCTATGACTATGCTTTGTTCAGATAAATCTTTTATTTGTTCATAAGCCCAGTGCGATGAGGTCATATCCGAAAAGAATGCGAACACACAGGATGTGGAACTTAATAATAATATTAATGTGCTAATGAAATTAATAAGAAATTTTCTCATACTTACTCCTCTCTCAATAATATTATTTTATAGTATCTGTCTGTTTAAGACAAAAACTTTACATTTTATGGGGTATTCAATAAACGGATAAAAATGTTACAATATTGACATGGATATAGTTTCACAGGTAAATAGTGCTTTAGAATACACAAAACAAAAAAAATATGAAGAAGCAGAGCGAATTTATTTAGATACTTTGAGTAAGGATGAGAATAACGCAGTCGTTCTTTCTTTATTAGGTTTGATGTATATTAACTGTAAAAAACTAAAAAAGGCAGAAAAAGTTTTACAAAAGTCTTATAATATAAAGCCAAGTATTCCGACTATTGAGGGGTTGGGTATTGTAAAAGGTTATTTGGGTAAAACAAAAGAGGCAGGTGCTTTTTTAGAACAGGTTATAGATAAAACTAAAAACTTTGATGTTTTTGACAGATATATCGATTACCTTTTGAGTAAAAAACAAAATAAAAAAGCCTATGAGTATGCCCTAAAATGTCAAAAATTGTATCCTTTAAAAAAAGAATCTATGCTTAATCTGGTTAATTGTCAGATGAATACAGGCATGCTGAAAGAGGCTTTTAAACTTTGTGAACAGTTGGTTAAGAGTTTTCCTCAATATTCTGAGGGCTGGCTAAAACTGGGTTTTATTTATGAAATGCTTTTCCATGACGATGATATGGCTTATCAGTGTTTTAAAAATGTTCTTGAGTTGGGTAATTCTGCACAGGGATATTATAATTTGGCTATATGTTCTTATAAGCGAGAAAAATTTGGTGAGGCTATATCATATATGGATGAGTTTAAAAAATTGTATCCAAAAAATATTTCATCTGATTTTACGTATGCCGTTATATATATGAAACAACGTAGATTTAAAGAGGGTATAAAATATTACTCTAAATATATATTAGAATCTGGTTTGGAAGAGAAAAATAACCCAATAAAAAATCTTAAAAATTTATGGGACGGGAAAAAATATAAAAATGAAACTCTTATGATATGGGGGGATCAGGGTGTTGGTGATTTGATAATGTTTTCCAGATATATTTTCAAATTTAAAGATTATTTTAAAGAAATAAAACTATGTTTAAGACCGTCAGTTAAGGATTTGTTTAAGAATGTGTTTAAGTCTTGTAAAAATATAAAGGTATATAGTTACAAAGGCAGATTCCCAAAATATGATAAAAGTGCGATAATGTCATGCCTGCCTTGGTATTTAGAAGAGAGTTATGAAAATATTCCTTATTCAGAAGGATATATGGATGCTGACAAAAAAATAATTGAGAGATATCGAGAGCAGTTAGACAGTAAAAAATTAAATATCGGAATTTGTTGGGAAGCAGGCGGAAGTGCTTGGAGAGAGCAGTTAAACAGGACTCTCAACATATCATTATACGAGCCGTTTTTAGATATAAAAAATGTTCAATTCTACTCTTTGCAGGTTAAGCCTACAATGGATAATTATAAAGATTATAAGAGTATAATCGACTGGGGGTGCGGGTTTAAAGATTTTAATGATACCGCAGGTGCGATAAAAAGTTTAGATTTGATAGTTAGTGTTGATACTTCAGTTGCGCATTTAGCAGGGGCATTGGGGGTAAAAACATTTTTGATATTGCCGTATTGTTCGGACTGGAGATGGTTTGACGATACTAAAACTACTCCGTGGTATCGCTCTGTTAAATTGTTTAAGCAAGATAATCCGAAATCTTGGGATAATGTTATAGGTAATGTTAAGAAAGGTATTGAAAAAATAGTTAAATAGAATATTTGTGAATTTATGTAAAAAAAAATTATTTATTGAAATTGAAATGGTTATAAAGTTTTTATATTAGTAGTGTTTTTATAGAAAGAGAGTAAATTATGGTAAAAGTGGCTAACAATCCTGATGATGATTTTGCAAAATATCAGCAGCGCAAAAAACAAGATTTTGAAGAGTATAAAGCAGCAAGACAACGTGATCTTAATGCGTATGTTGAATCAAGAAGATTAGCATCTGGAGGTAACGGTCATTCTGACACTCAAAGTTCAGGTGTTGGTGATGAGGTCGTAATAAATGGTGCTCAAGGGCAAGTTATTCCAACCCCAGAAGGAACTGGAGGTGAAATAACTGGTGGAATACTATCTGTATATAATCCTCAAGACGGTACAACTACACAATATGATGAAAATGCCAAGACGGTTACAATATTTGATAAAGATAATAATGTTATTGCAACCAGACCATTGAATGATGGTGATATCGAAAAAGCGCAGAAAGATATTAGCGCAAACAATGAAAATGGCGTAATGTATGAAGCAGATCCGCCAATAACTCCTGTTGCGACTGATGAAACTTCTACTACTAAAAAAGCCCAAAAAACGAATTATACTACAAAACAGTTGAATGAGGTAGTTAATAATTTAATTAAATCAAACAGTATTTCTGCTCCTTATGAGAAAGCGTTGATTAACGATGCTAATTATAGAAAAATGTTATCTAGTATGGTTACTTCATATAACAATCGAGAAAACTTACAAATTGATTTAGAAACCGCAAAGGCTGAATTAAAAAAATTGCAAGGAGAACAAGCAGTTGCGCAAGATAATTTAACCAAAAATACTGATAGATCAAAATATTATGAATTGGCAAGTATTGTTGATAAAAAGAGGAAAGATATATTGACTCAACAAAACAAGATAAAATCTATAGAATATGAAATGAAAAAATCTGATGTTGCATATCATGCATATTCGTCCTCTGCGTTCGATTATCTTAAATTTATATCAGAATGGAAAGACGGTGAGGTTTCCGATTTAACCTGGAATTTGTCTCATTTTAAATCTACTAAAATTACTTTACCAGATGGAAGAAAAGCGTATAAATTAGATAATGGTAAATATTATCCTCCTATGGCATCTCATCCTGATTTCCCTGATTTTTATAATGAAATTAAAGTAAGAAAATAATAAAATTATGAATTTATTATGAATTTTGATTTTTGCTATATTATTACAAAATGTAATAATATAGCAAATTTTTTGAAAACAATTACTTTATAGAAATATGGAAAAGGTTAATCTATATGCGTGTGTGTCAAAACCGTTGAATTGTGCTAACGGTGTGAATAGTGCAAAAGCAGTTGCTCCTCAAAGTGTGGGGTTCACCTCTTCTGTTGCTTCAAATCCTAATACAGACTCCGTTTCCTTCAGAAGTCAAAAGGATATTTACCTTGAAAAATTGAACCAACTTTTTCCAAATGGTGAATTAGACAGAGTATATAAAGATATTAACAAAGATTTTGGAATAGATGTTCCTCCTCAATTAAAATTTTATGGCGATAATGATGGTGTCGCTGCAGGCGGGTTTACGTTTGAGCGTAATGAGATAGCGATGAGCCTTTCTGATTTATTATCTTCTGATACTAAAATAGTCGGAATAAAAGATGGGAAAAGAACAGTTCTTGTATCTCCAAAAGTTAAGTTGCCTCTTTTTGTTGATAATAAGAGTGCAAATGAGTTTATAAAACTACATTCTCAACATGGTAATTTAGGTTTTGATGAACTTGTAGCAGAACCATTATCCGAAGAAGAAAAAAAGAAATTAGTTATTCAAAAAATTGCACATGAAGTTATCCATGCTCAACAACACATGATTATGCGTCAAACAGAAGGTATAGGCGAAAAAGAAATCATTAAGGCATGGACTCATCAAAAACCGAAAAATATGATAGACAGAGCAATTTTAGGCTTTAAGGTTAGAGATTTGTATAATAAATCTGTCTGGGGTGATATGCCCGAAACCGAAAAAACTATTCCTAACGGTTCTCCAAAATCAGTGATGGCTCATATTTGGCTTGAAGCAGTGAGAAATTATCCTCCCGTAAATTCCCCTGCTTATGAAAAGAATCCAATAGAGGTTGATGCCTATGAGCGTTCTGCTCAATATCTGAAGCAAAAGTACGGTTGGTGGAATTAGTTATAAGTAGTGGCTTTTCTTAAGTTTTTATTTTTAAATGTTACAGATTTGTAACTTGTCTTGTAGATTAATCAATTTATACTCTAAAAAGAACTTTATATTGATACGGGAATTATTAGGAGTATCAACTATGGTTTTAGGAGTAAGTGATTTTGATAGCGTAAATTTAACGACAACGGCAGGAGTTACCGGTAATGCGGATACATTAGGCGGTGCTATTTCTGCATCAGTTCCGGTTGGTTTTGGGAAATATGGGAGTCTATATAATACATCAACTTTTACGGCGGCAAAATCTTCTCCTGAAGAAAATAAGCACGCCGGTCATTTAGGACTTTCTTCAGAGTTGCACTATACAAATTTTGATGAATATTCTTCTGCTCCATTTGTTGATGCGTACGTTGGTGCTGAAATTTCGGGTAACCAGACATATAACCAAACAAGAGATTATGGAGTAGATGTAGGTTTATATGCAGGTGTCGCAAGAACACAAGAGGGAACTCCTGTATTAGTGCCAAAATTTGGTCCACATCTTGCTATTGATGCAAGTGAACGAGAAAACAGTCATTTTTCAGTTGATGCCGCATTAACTGCAGGACTTGCTGTTGGTACTCAATTGCGTGATGCTGAAACAAGTTTATATGCATACGGCAGAGGTTATCAGGAATTAACAAACAGAAAAAATCTTCATACAGAAGTTGGAGTCGGACTTGGAAAACCGGTTAATATATTCGGTGCAGAGGTGAATATTAGTGCCGAAGTGGGCTATGGCAAAAACTGGAGTGGCGGAACTACAAACAATTACGTGAAAAAACAAGATGGGTTTGCAGGTAGAATCGGTGTTTCAATAGATTTATAGTGTCAAATGTTTTTATGGAAATAAAAATAGCCTCTATATATTAATATAGGGGCTATTTTTTGATGTTAAATTCAATTTTAAGCAAGATAGCAAACAGAACCTGCATTTAATTGAGCGATTTTTTCAAGACCTTCTTGGATTTTGTAACCTGCTAATTCCATTGCTTCGGCTGTTGTAAGGTTACCGTTGTCGCCTTTTTGGGAGAGTTCGTTTTTGCGAATTTCCTGTTTAGCAATCTTGCGTTGACGATAGCAATCTCTAAAGTCATCCATTGGTCTGCGTTGACTTACGATTGCGCAACTTCCCGCACTTTCAGACATAAATGCCTACCTCCATATGATTTAACACACTACATGCATGCCTGCACATTTATATTAAGTAAATTTATTAGAATAAATTGCGACTTTGCATAGAAAACGAAACAAAACTTAAAAATATTTTGGCTCAAAGGCATGTCCTGTCATGGTTTTGGGAGTTGTCAATAATTTATTAAGTTTTGTGAATGGCTATAATTCAGTAAAATAGACAATATTAGAAAAAACTTTAAAATTCATGCAAAAACATGAAAAATAGGGCTTGCTTTTTAAAATTGAGGTAGTAATATATATATTGTGGCTGGGACACAGAGGAACTCGGCAAACGGTTCAAAGATTAGCCGGTATAAATAGCAAAAGGCTTACCGTTTGAGGGGATGATGATGAAACTAGAGCCACCGACGAACATTAAATAAATAAAATTGAGTCGAGTTAAGAAATGTAAACTAAAAATAAAAATAATTGCTTGACAAAAATTTTTAAAGAGATATGATAGATAAGCGCGATAAATTCGCAAGAGAAACACTAGCAAGCGGAGATTTAGAATAGTATAGTTTGCTATGTAAAAAAAGAAGTTCTCGAACATTGAAAATAGAATAGCTGAAAACAACATAACTAGTTTATGTGACAATATACTTGTTGATTTCAAAAATGACAGACAACGCAATTAAATTAAAGTCGAGCAGTTTATCAAGTTAGCCCTTGATAAACGATGGACATAAACTTTCTGACAATGGAGAGTTTGATCCTGGCTCAGGACGAACGCTGGCGGCATGCTTCATACATGCAAGTCGAACGATAAGGTCTCTTCGGAGATACATAAGTGGCG
>CAMHDG010000055.1 GCA_946183815.1 uncultured bacterium
AAACATCAATAACTTTATTATATCTCCCGCCAACTTTTGAGATTAAATCAACCTCTGCAAAATTATCAACCGATATTCTTCCTATTCCGTTTTTGATAGCAAAATCAAGTTCCTCTTCAGTTTTATTGTTACCATTAAACAAAACTTTATCAAGAGAAACACCTGCTTTTAAAACCGTAAAAATTTCACCCATAGAAACGGTATCGAACCCAAAACCTTCACTATCAAGAATTTTAGATATAGCAGGAGTACAGAGTGCTTTAGATGCATACATCATTCTCGTATGCGGATACTTCTCAAAAGCCTTTTTGTAATCATTACAAACTGCTCTCAAAGTATCTTCATCAATAACATAAAGCGGAGTCTGATATTGATTTGCCAAATCTGTCATATTACAACCGCCAACAGTTAATATATTATTTTTTCTTTCAACAGTAACAGGTTTTAGTAGTTGATTAGTTGTCATGCTCTCTTTCCTTTATAATTTATCTTTAAAATAATATACTAAAAATAGCCGAAATTCAATATTTAAGCACATTTTTGCTTTATAAAAAATTACTTGCATTTCTGTGGAATACATGTTATAATTGCAAGGCTATACCTCAGTGTTTATAATAAGCAGTAATATAAATAAGTAAGATACTAGAAGGATTTTGTTATGAGTATAAGAGAAGTATCCTCAACGGATACAAAAAATAATTTTCAGCATAAATTATTAACTTCAACTATCGCAGGTGCACTGGCAGGCGGGGGTTATAAAGCAACCCACAAAAATTGGATTTATAAAGGTTTACCATCAGACACTTTTGTTAGAGAAGTTGGTAGTAATTTAAGAAAAGATATGACATCAGATGAATTAAAAGAATCTGCAAAAATTAGCAAATTCTTGTCTAATGTTGTCGATCCAGAGGTTAAGATGGAAACACTAAAACCGCAAATATTAGATAGCAAAGAACTGTCTGAGGCAATCAAAGCAACTCCTGACGAAACAGTTGAGCAGGCTATAAACAGAGTGTTTGCTCAACCTAAAGACAAGGCAAAACAAGATTTGCTTGATTTACAATTCAAAACAAAAGCAGACAAAAAATCAGGCAGAAACACTGCCATTAAACTTATCAATGATAACTTTGATGCAAAAGAAAGAAAATTAGTAAAAAATTCCGAAACATCAGATAAAGTGTTTGATATGATAAAATCAACGGCAAGAAAAATACAAGCAAAAGCAGTTGTTGCAACAGCACTTGTTACAGGTATTGCCGCAGGGGCATTATATATAGTTGCATCTGATGTTCCAAAAGACAACAAAAAATAAGGCACGGACAAAGTTCCGCCTGACAAAACAGTACACAAAAGAGGTTGTTTATACATAAAACGACCTCTTTTAACTATAAAAGCAAAGCAGTTCATAAGCCGTGTTCTGTTTCTCGATAATCATCTGTCTGGTATTGTAATTACTTACAATCTCTAGCGATTTTTCCAAAGTGGGCGAACAACCTTTAACCTTTGATTTAATCTTGCATTCGGACTGGGTTTACCTAGCCGATACCTCTCGGTATCGCTGGTGATGCTCTTACCTCACCGTTGCACCATCTCCTGTGCTTTTCAGCCATCGGAAGTTAACATTTCTGTGGCACTGTCCACCATCTCACGATGTCCGGAGTTTCTCCGGAGTCCTGTTCTTGAATGCACGGACTTTCCTCACTCATTGAGCGCGATTATCCGACTACTTTGCCATAGGTATATTAACACAAAAATGAGCCACTCAAAAGAGCGACTCATTTTTGTATTTAATCTAAAATTATTTTAAAGCAGCCTTTGCCTGTTCAACAACAACCTCAAATGCTTCTTTGTCATTTACTGCCAAATCAGCCAACATTTTTCTGTTAACGATAATATCAGCCTTTTTGCAAGCATTAACAAATCTTGAATAACTCATACCTTGAGCACGAACTGCTGCGTTGATTCTAACAATCCAAAGACGACGCATATTACGTTTTGTAGCACGTCTGTCTCTGTATGCATATTTTAATGCTTTCATTACAGCACAATTAGCAACCTTAAATATTCTGCTTCTTGCACCCTTAAAACCTTTTGCTAACTTTAATATTTTTTTGTGTCTGTTGCGACATACATTTCCACGTTTTACTCTCATTGTTCAACACTCCTATCTTGAATACTTCTTGTATGGTAACTCTTTTGAAACCAAATCTACGTTCCCTTTAGCGATTTCAATATCGTTAAACAGTTTACGTTTTCTTGATTCGGATTTGTGTTGAAGCAAGTGTCCGATACCTGCATGTCTTCTTGTGATTTTACCTGTTGCTGTGATTTTGTATCTCTTTGCAGCAGATTTGTGTGTTTTCATTTTTGGCATTTTATATCTCCTTTTCTGCTTAATTCGGGCAAGGCATACCAACGCACTATACTCCGACTGTTATATTAGTATAATATATCAAAATATATATGCAAGCGAATAAAAAAATTTATTAAACTTTGTAAATACAAACGGTAAAAAAATTTTTTCAGCGGTATTATAAAGGTATGAACAAAGCACTTTTATATGTAGCAGGAATATTTACGGCAGGCTGTGCGTTAATGTCAACCGCACGCAATGATAATTTTTTCAATCCAAATAAGGATACTTATAACAATATCGTTCAAAAAGACGGAACAATTGTTGAGTACGGACACATAAGAAACAGATTGCCGAAAAATATAATGAGAATATATAAACCAAGTACTTATGCTTTCGTTCAAAAGAACGGGATAAAAATATAAAAAAATAATTCTATTCAGATATAACAATATATTAAAGGAATTATAAAACAAAAATTTAACACTCAACGAAACTGACTGCATAAATATAATATATTTATGCAGTTTTATTTTTTTTGATATATAATATAAATACACAGCGGTATCGTCTAGTGGTTAGGACGGCAGATTCTCATTCTGCAAACACGGGTTCAATTCCCGTTACCGCCGTTTTTTTTTGTGATTATACTAAAATTGTGGTTCAAAATAATTATTGCTCCACACCCCACCCCTTTCCAAGTCGGAGAGGGAGTTCGTAACAATTAAAAACGTTTCTCCACCAACTTATAAGAGGTTAGGTGGAGGGGCAATAAATTTCTTAACATAAACTGGTTCTCGATAACATAAAAAAAAAGCAACGGATATATTATATATCCGTTGCCTTGTTTTTATTTCATAAATGATAACAAATCACTTATTTTATCTGACTAATTCACCAACTGCTTTGAACATTTCCATACGTTTGTGAGCATCAGCCTCTGCTTTAGCATACAATGCTTCAGCAGCATCAGGGTTAGTCTTTAACAATGACTTATAACGACCTTCAGATCTGATAAAGTCTTGGTATGCACCCTTAGGATCTTTAGCATCCCAACTGAACGGTTGTTCAAGAGCCGGATTGTATCTGTAAAGTGGGAAGTATCCTGCTTCAACCGCTCTCTTTTGTTCAGTTTGAGTCTTGCTCATATCAATACCGTGAGCAATACAAGGAGCGTAAGCAAATATGATAGATGGGCCATCATACGCTTCTGCTTCTTGGAATGCCTTAAGAGTTTGATTTCTGTCTGCACCTAATGCAACTGATGCAACATATACATAACCGTAAGACATACTCATTAAGCCCATGTTCTTCTTGTAAGTTGGTTTACCGCCTGTAGCAAACTTCGCAACAGCAGCGGTAGGTGTTGATTTAGATGCTTGACCACCGGTATTTGAGTAAACCTCTGTATCAAGAACAAGGATATTAACATTCTTGTTTTGAGCAAGAACGTGGTCAATACCGCCGTATCCGATATCGTTTGCCCAACCGTCACCACCGATTATCCAGATAGATTTATCGGTAAAGTAGTCTTGAAGTTCTTTGATTTTAGCACAGATTTCGCAACCGCAATCGTCTTTCTTCGCTAACAATGCCTGTACTCTTTCTTGCGCTTCACGTGCTTCAGGAGTTTTTGAATTATCCCAGTGTTCCAAACAAGCCTTGAAAGCATCCTTCATTTCTTGTGGAGCATCAGGGTTTTCAATAGCCTTTTCAACATAAGTTTTCAAGGTTGCTCTATTTGCATCTACTGCCAATCTCATACCGAAACCAAACTCAGCGTTATCTTCAAATAATGAGTTAGCCCAAGCAGGTCCTCTGCCTTCTTTTGTAGTTGTGTATGGAATTGTCGGGAATGTACCTGAATAGATTGAAGAACAACCTGTTGCGTTAGCAACGATAGCATTTTCACCAAACAATTGAGAAACAAGTTTAACATAAGGTGTTTCACCACAACCTGCACAAGCGCCTGAGAATTCAAACAATGGCTTTCTCAACATTGCACCCTTAAGTGTTTTTGTTGTGTTTTTACCCATTACATTATCAGGTAACTCGTCAAAGTATTTTTCATTAACTAACTCGCCTGCTTCAACCTCTTTTTCAATAGTTGACCAAGTAAGTGCCTCTTTACCTGCAATTTTGTTCATAGGACATTGGTCTAAACATACACCGCAACCAGTACAGTCTTCGCAGTAAACCTGAACTTTGAATTGTTCGCCATTTGCGTTAGGTTTAGCATCAACAGTCTTGAATGATGCAGGAGCATTAGTTAAACTATCCTTTTCTGCAAGTTTTGTTCTGATAGCAGCGTGAGGACATGCAGAAGCACAAACACCGCATTGAGCACAAGTTTCAGCGTTCCAGTGCGGAACTCTAGGTGCAATACCACGTTTTTCTAAACATGCTGTACCTGTTGGGATAACACCGTCAACTGACATTGCTGAAACAGGGATATCGTCACCTTTTTGTCTCATTGATGGTTCAATGATTTTCTTTGCAAAATCATCTGCATCATCTGAAATCAATTTGATTTCGTCTGCGTGAGCAACACCGTCTAATGATGATGGAACTACAACTTCTTCTGTTGCATCAACTGCTGCATCAATTAATGCAAGGTTCATATTTACAACGTCATCGCCTTTTTTCTTAAAGGTTTTTGTTGTCATAGCCTTCATACCTTCTAATGCTTGTTCAAACGGTATAATACCTGAAACCTTGAAATATGCAACCATCATTACTGTGTTTGCACCTTTACCACGTAAACCCGGTTGTTGTTTAATCAATTCTTCTGCGTTTACGTTGTAGAACTTAACTTTCTTGTTAATAATAGTTTCTTGCATATCTCTTGTTAAGTGAGAGAAAGCCTCTTCCTTAGACCAAGGCGAATTAAGCAAGAACGTACCGCCTTCTTTAATACCTTTAAGCAAGTCATATCTTCCGATATAAGCGTGTGCAGAACAAGATACAAAGTCAGGTGCAGTAATCAAATATGTAGATTTGATGTGTTGATCACCGAATCTCAAGTGAGAAACAGTTACACCAAATGATTTTTTAGAGTCATAAGCAAAGTATGCCTGAGCATCTTTGTCAGTATATTGACCGATAATCTTAATTGAGTTTTTGTTAGCACCAACAGTACCGTCTGAACCAAGACCCCAGAACATACAGTTTGTAGTTCCTTCAGGTTCTGTAACGATATGTTCTGAATAGTCTAATGATTTATGAGTAACATCATCTTCAATACCAACTGTGAAACCGTGGAAACCGTTGTTTGCAAGGTGCTTATAAACAGCAAGTACCATTGACGGAGTAAATTCTTTTGAAGATAAACCATAACGTCCGCCAATAATTCTGATATCCTTACCTTGAAGAGCTGCAACAACATCCAAGTACAATGGTTCACCGATTGAACCTGCTTCTTTTGTTCTGTCAAGAACTGCAATTCTCTTAACGCTTGAAGGAAGAGCTTCGTTAAATCTCTTAACATCAAATGGTCTGTATAATCTAACCTTAACCAAACCGTATTTAGTACCTCTTGTAGAATTCAAGTAGTTGATTGTTTCTTCGATAGTTTCACAACTTGAACCAATAGCAACAATTACGTCTGTCGCATCAGGAGCACCAACATAATCAAACGGATGATATTGACGTCCTGTAATTTTTGCAACTTTGTCCATATATTCTTGAACAATATCAGGTACTGCGTCATAGTATTTGTTAACTGTTTCACGACCTTGGAAGTAAACATCGGTGTTTTGCGCACCAACCTTACATATAGGATGTTCCGGTCTTAATGCTCTTTGTCTGAATTCTTCAATATATTTAGGTTCAACTAAAGATTTAATATCATCATAAGAAATTTCTTCAATTTTGTGAATTTCGTGAGATGTTCTGAAACCATCAAAGAATTGCAAGAAAGGAACTTTTGCTTTGTAAGTTGACAAATGTGCAACCAAAGCCATATCCATTTCTTCCTGAACGCTGTTAGCAGCGAGCATAGCATACCCTGTGTTACGGCAACCCATAACGTCAGTATGATCACCAAAGATTGCTAATGATTGTGCTGCAAGTGCACGAGCAGAAACGTGAATAACGTGAGGGAGCATTTCCCCAGCTACTTTGTGCATTACAGGAATCATCAATAACAAACCTTGTGATGCTGTATATGTAGAGGTTAAAGAACCTGCTGCAAGAGAACCATGAACAGCACCTGCTGCACCTGCTTCTGATTGCATCTCAGCAACTTTAACTTCTTTTCCCCAAATATTTTTCTTCCCTTGAGAAGCCCATTCGTCAATCCATTCACCCATTGTAGATGAAGGAGTAATAGGGTAGATTGCGGAAACTTCACTTAATGCATACGCAACGTGCGCTGCAGCGTAGTTACCGTCAACAGTAATAGTATTTTTTGGCATATTGCCCTCCTTAACTTTTAATAACCACTATCTTTCTTCCTATATTTAAAATGTATCTCAAACAAAATTTCTTATCAAGAAATTTGTTTAAAAACAAAAAGACTTAAATAAAGAAAATAAATACTAATGGCATACACATATATAATATATTTATGCTACAATATGGAAACGGGATATATTATGAAAATCTTACCAATAGGTTATAAAACCAACGTCACAAATCACAACAACTCAAAACCAAAACAAACGGCAACAACTGCGCCTGTAAATTTCACATCAGGAAGCGGTAACTACGGGCTTGCTCTTCTGCATATTTATCAAATGGATAAATTAAAAGAAGAAACAAAACAATTCCCTCAAGATATTGCATACAGAGAACAACTTATGACAAATGCAGGACTCAACCCACAAAACCAACACAAAATAAGAGCAATAATCGGTCCGCAGGAAATAAAATCAATTCTGAAAGATTTTGACGACAAACCTGATGTATTTTCAACAGGCAACAACTGGAAAAATGTGAACAACGGCAGAATGAGAGCAAATATTCACATGCACACAACCGCCTCTGATGGTTCACTAACTGTTACAGAATTATTAGACAATGCAAGTGAATATGCAAATAACGTCAAACGTAACAACCCTAATATTAAAGAACCGTTCGTTGTTGCAATTACAGACCATGATACAACAGAGGGAGCAAAAGAGGCAATAAAAGTTATATCAGAACACCCCATGAAATACGCTAACCTGCGTGTAATTCTCGGGGCTGAAATCACCACCTTTAATAATATCGGGATGGATATGGTTGATGCTCCGACAAATGTCCATGTTTTAACCTACGGAATAGACCCGAACGAAAAAATATTTAAAAACTTTATTGACGGAACAAAAGAAAAGAAATTACAACTTCAGGAAATGATGGTGGAAAGTGCAAACAAGACATACAAAAAACATTTTGGAAGAGACAACTTTTTCTCTGTGAGCGAAGCAAAACATCAATATAATACCGTCAGCAAAAATATTATTGGTATCTATAACGGTATGGAAACATATTTTGCCACAAAAACGGCAGTAGAACAAATTATACTGAAAGATAAACACATTGTTAAAAAACTAAAAAAACACAATATGCCGACAAATACAGAAGATTTTATGGAAAGATTAAGTGAATACCACGCAGGTATTGACGGTAACAATAAAATACTATCACCGCTAAAAACTCTACCGGAATTTATTAGCATCACAACAACCATAAAAGAAGATACGGTTCAACAAAAATTAGAAAAAGGTTTGGAAAAACTAAACGGATTTAGAGAAGAACTTAAAACAAATCTTTCTCAATACAAAGTTACAACAAAACCAAAATACGACTATATGCCCGATTTTGCGAAACTACACGAGGGGTTAAAAGGTCAACCAAAAGTAATAACAGGTATCGCTCACCCGATAGACACTCTGAAATATATTCAGGAAGAGGATAAAAAATACACGTTTTTAGAAGATTTATACTCAAACTTTAAACAAAACCTGAAAGAAAAAGCAAAATTTACGGAGGCATATTATCAGAGTTATAAACCATTAAGAAAAGAGTTCAACGACAGAGTAGAAACACAACAGTTTTTTGAAAAAGTAAAAAAAGTATTCAAACTATTCAGAACAGGAAGCCACGACACCCATGGGGTTAATATTTTTGTAAGGTAAATTATTGTTTAGCGGGGGTAAATATATAAATCGTTAAAAGCCCCTCTCCATTGGAGAGGGGTTGGGGAGAGGGTTCAATTACTTATTAAACCAACTATTACTTAC
>CAMHDG010000056.1 GCA_946183815.1 uncultured bacterium
ATTAAAAGAGGCGAAAATGAATGGACTGATAAGATTTGGGAATTGATGGATGCTATTGATTCTTACTTCCCTGAACCTGTCAGAGAATTAGACAAGCCATTCTTGATGCCGGTTGAAGACGTATTCTCAATCACTGGTCGTGGTACTGTTGCTACAGGCCGTGTTGAAAGAGGTATCGTTAAAGTTGGTGACGAAGTTGAATTAGTTGGTTTAGGCGAAACTAAGAAAACTACCGTTACCGGTGTTGAAATGTTCAGAAAATCTCTTGACCAAGGTCAAGCAGGTGACAACATTGGTGCATTGTTAAGAGGTATTGATAAGACTGAAATCCAACGTGGTCAAGTTTTATGTAAACCTGGTTCAATCCACCCACACACTAAATTCACAGCTAACGTTTACGTATTGAAGAAAGAAGAAGGCGGACGTCACACTCCATTCTTCCCTGGTTACAGACCTCAGTTCTATATCAGAACTACTGACGTAACCGGTTCAATCCAATTCGATGGCGAAATGGTTATGCCTGGTGATAACGTAGTTATGACAGTTGAATTGATTGCTCCTGTCGCTATTGAAGAAGGTATGAGATTCGCTATCCGTGAAGGTGGTAGAACTGTTGGTGCCGGTGTTGTTGACAAAATTATTGAATAATTTTTTTAACAATTAAGCATAAAAAAAGAGGTTAGGTTTCCTAACCTCTTTTTATTTGTGATTTACATACTTAATTAGTCAAAGTACTTGCGAAAAAATTTTCTAACTAAATCGGCTGGATTGCCACGAAATTTTAGTTAAAAATTTCTCGCAATGACGGGCTTTGGTGTTAGGTGGCAATTCCACACTTTTCACTTATTAAGTAGGATGCAATTTTGCACTGCATATTTTAAACCCTCACCCTAGCCCTCTCCCAGAGGTAGAGGGGATAGCGAACGAGGTATGCAGTTAACTTTCCATTTTCCACTTAAAAAGTCGGCTGAATTGTTCTCGCATGGCAATAACTTTAATTAGGTTTATAAGTCCATTTTATTTATTACATCATGCCTGCTAAATCTGTTAGTTTTTTATCGAAAGCATTTTTTAATTTTGTATAAGAGGTGTCGCCTGATAGTCTTAATTTGTCCAAAACATCGTATATTTTGCCGACTTTTTCGCCTGCAAGCATTTCTTCCATTGTCATTTTTTCTATCTCTGCGCCTAAATCTGATGCATTCATTTTTGCATATTGCATAACAGATTTTTTACTTTCTTCTGCAACATTTGTTGCTTCAGAAATTGCGCTTTCTGTCGGGGAACTCTTTTCTACAAGTTCTTCTATTCGTTTTTCTATTATTTTGCTTATTTTTTCATATTCATGAGGGTCTTTATCTTTTATGTTTTCAATGTCCATCATTAGAGATTGAAGTTCTTCTAAATTATCTGCTTTGTTGATTTTATTTTTTAACTCTGTTATTTCGTGCATGTTATGAGTTTTGTAGGCTGACCTCATAGCAGGTAGTTGGTCAATTTTGCTGTATGTTTCCATAGAGAGTTGAGTTATAGGTTCAACGTGTGTTGCAAAAACTTCTCTCGCTTTTTTTGAAGCCACTTCATCTTCCCCCATCGCCATATCGCCAATTTTGTCAGTAAATCCTTTGTATTTTTCCTCAATAGCAATTATCGCTTTTTGGTGTCTTGCTTTTGGGTTTGACATTTGTTTTACATTTTCAGGTGAAAAAGTTTCGAGAAGTTTTGCATATTCTTCTCTCCAGCAGTCGCAAATTTTTTCAACTGTTTCTGTGTCGTTTATATCGTGAAATTCCTCTATAGCCTTTTTAATATCAAAATCTTCAGATGTTTTCTTTATTATATCAGGGTGAAAATATCCTGCGCAAAGTCCTTTAGGGGTTTCGCCTTGCAGTCTGTTACCAACCTCTTGCTTTGTAACAAGGTCTTTCGCTGTATTTTTTAAATCGACACTCACTTTTGCGATTTCTTCAGTTAGTTTTGGGTTGATATTCATTTAACTATCCTCACATGGTAATAAAGTTAGTTGAGTATTAGTAATTTCAGAGGGTTTGAGTTTTGTTACAAAAATTAAAAGAGGTTAACTTGTATAAAGCCAGCCTCTTTTATTAAATTATTGATAATACTTTACGCTGCCAAGTTCAGTTGTTTTTGGCTTTGTTCTGCTGTTATTTGTTTTGCCATTACATTTGCAAGTTGCATAGCCTGAACTTTTTGGGTGTCTGTCATGTTTTTGTTTTTGTCACTGTTTATCCAACCCATAAAGGCTTCGTATAAGTTTCTTCCGCTGTTTACAGCGTCAGTCATTACTTCAAATATTTCTTTTGCAGCAGTAATTGCTGAAATTACCTCTGCAGGTGATGGTGCTTTAAAGGCTTTTAATTGAGTGCTTGAACCTAATATTCTGTTTTCCATACAAAATTCGTCTTCATCAGGTGTTCTTTCCAAGCCTTGTGGTAATCTGTCAATTTCGTTGCTAATTCCATGTTCCCTTTTATATTCAGGGGTGTATTCTATAAATACAGGAGGTTTTGTTTCAACACATACCGGTGGTTCTTTTAATCTTTCGCCTGTTCCATAATTCTCAGGGGGTAATACTGTCAACATTTCAACCATAACATAATCTCCTACACTAACACACTTGTTTTTATAAAGTAATTTTTTTCGTGTTTTTTGCTAGTTTTTGACGATTTTTTAATTTTTGTAAACTGAATGTTGTATTGACGAAAACCTAAAAAAAATTGTATTATAAAGTTAACGTAAAGGAGGCAAATATGAAAAAAATTATGGTTATGTTTATGGCAGTCTGTACGATGTTTATTTGCGGTATGACTGTTAATGCAGCGGATGTAAATACACCTGCGCAAACTGTTGTTCAGACTGAAGACAGTGCAGGTATCCATGGCAATATTATTGATGCAGTAAAAGGTGACAAATGTTCTTGTCCTTGTTGCAAAAAAGGTTGCGATTGTTGTAAAGACGGTAAATGTACTTGTGGTAGTAAATGTTCTTGCCCTTGTTGCAAAAAGGATTGTGATTGTTGTAAAAAAGATTGCAAATGCGGTGATTGTCCTAAATGCAAGAAAAATTGCGACTGTTGTAAAGATGGTTGTACTTGCGGTGACTGTCCAAAATGTACCCCTAAATGTGACTGTTGTAAAGAGGGTTGCAAATGTGGTGATTGCCAAAAATGTACTCCAAAATGTGATTGTCCTTGTTGTAAAGATAGCAAATGCACCTGTGGTTGCCAAGAAGGTGGCAAATGTAGTTGCGGTGAAGAAAAAGCAGATAGTGTTCATGGCAACATAATTGATGCAGTAAAAGGTGACAAATGCAAATGTTCTGATAAATGCACCTGTGGTTGCCAAGAGGGTGAAAAATGTTCTTGCGATAAATCAAAATGTAACTGCAACAAGCAAAAATGCAAATCTAAAAAATGTAAAAAAGGATGCAAAATTAAAAAATAAAAATATAATTATTTCAACAAAAGACGGGTATATTAGATTATACCCGTTTTTTTAGTCTTATGTGTTTTTGATGCGGTAATCAAAGGTTGCCACATCCTTGTTTGTCAGATTAGAAACAAAATTTTTTCCTTAAATATTCTATTTTTTGTAAAAAAATATAAATATTTCCCTTGAAAAATTACAAAAATCGGTTAATATATTAATATAGATGAAACGGGCGAGTAAATGCTCAATTACTCACTGCTCGGATAGTTTAAGTCAAAGGTGGCTCTTATCGTTTTCGGTATGAGCCATTTATTATGTATATAATTAAAAAAATCAAAAATAAAGATAAATTTAATTTGTCCATATCAGTGACCCTCCTTTCAATAAACTATCAGCTTCAAGCCAAAGTAGTTATGTTGGCTGATACTTTATAAAGTGTCACCGAGTTTGCCCGTTCCGTTTATATAAATATATTAATGCACAATATAATGATTATACATTAAATTTTTTTCAATTTCAAACCTTTGTATTTTTTGTTTTTTGTGATGCTACATTTCTTATAAAAGTCGGCTTGGTAAAGCCGACCTACTACTTCTTTTTTTGATGTGGTAATCAAAGATTATTACATCCTACGTTTAGATACCTATACTATTTCGCTAAATGTTATATTCGTGGTATTATGTAAACAACAGACAAGGGGATATAGTAAATGTTAGATTTTTTGATAAAGTTGATTGGTGGCTCTAACGAGCAAAAAATAAAAAGTATTGCGGGGATAATTGATCATATAAATGCACTTGAGCCTGAATTTGAGGCACTTTCTGATGACGAATTGAGAGAGAAAACAAATGAATTTCGTGAAATTTTATCTCAACGACCTACCTCAAATGATTATAAAGAGGACAGAAAACTTGAAAAAGAAGCGTTGGATAAAATTTTGCCTGAAGCGTTTGCGGTAGTTCGTGAAGCAGCGAAAAGAGTGTTAAATATGCGTCATTTTGATGTTCAACTTATGGGCGGATATTTCCTTCATAACGGTCAAATTGCAGAAATGAGAACAGGTGAAGGTAAAACCCTTGTCGCAACTTTACCTGCTTATCTAAACGCACTCACAGGCAAAGGGGTTCACGTTATCACAGTTAACGATTACCTTGCAAAACGTGACAGTGAGTGGATGGGAAGAATTTATAAGTTCCTCGGTCTTACTGTTGGTGTGATTTTGGCAGAGGGCAGAGGCTCTGATTATGACGAGAAAAAAGCCGCTTATGCTTGTGATATTACTTATGGTACAAACAATGAGTTTGGGTTCGATTATCTTCGTGATAATATGGCAACCTCTAACGATATGTTGGTTCAAAGACCTTATAACTACGCAATAATTGATGAGGTTGACAGTATCTTAATTGATGAGGCTAGAACTCCGTTGATTATCAGCGGTAAATTAGAAAAATCAGCAGATACTTATAAACTTATGGCAAAAATTGCACCAAAACTTACAAAAGATGTTGATTATGAGGTTGATGAAAAGAATAAAAACGTAATCTTGTCGGAAGAAGGTATAGACAAGGCGGAAAAACTTATCGGTTGCAAAGACTTATTTGATATTTCTAATCAGTATGCTCATCATCTTTTGCAAGCACTTAAAGCAAAAGAATTATTTATAAAAGATACTGACTATGTAGTTAAAAATGGTGAGGTTATGATAGTTGACGAGTTTACGGGGCGTCTTATGGAGGGTCGCCGTTGGTCTGACGGGCTTCATCAGGCAGTTGAGGCTAAAGAACACGTTAAAATTCAAGACGAAACCCAAACGCTTGCAAGCATAACTTTCCAAAATCTTTTCCGATTATATCCTAAATTGTCAGGTATGACGGGTACTGCTATGACAGAGGAGGCTGAATTCGGGAAGATTTATAATCTTGAGGTTACTGTTATCCCTACAAATAAAAAAGATATAAGAATTAATTATCCTGATGTAATCTATAAAACAGAGGTTGCAAAATTTAATGCTGTTGTAAATGATATAATTGAGCAACACGAAAAGGGCAGACCTGTTCTTGTGGGTACAATAAGTATTGAAAAATCAGAATATCTTTCAAAATTATTGAAGAAAAAAGGTATCCCGCATAACGTGTTGAACGCAAAATATCATGAAAAAGAGGCATATATTATTGCACAGGCAGGTCGTGTAGGTGCGGTTACTATCGCAACAAATATGGCAGGTCGTGGTACGGATATTCTGTTAGGTGGGAATGCAGAGTATCTTGCGAAAGATATGTTGGATAATAAAGGAGTTAATATCGAAACTGACCCTGATTACGAATCTAAAAAAGAGGAGGCTTTAGCAGAGGCAAGAAAAATTACTCAGGATGAACATGAAAAAGTGGTTGAGGTCGGAGGACTTCACGTTATCGGGACAGAAAGACACGAATCTCGCCGTATTGATAACCAGTTAAGAGGTCGTGCTGCCCGTCAGGGTGACCCCGGTTCAACAAGGTTCTTCTTATCTTTGGAAGATAATCTTATGAGAATTTTCGGTGGCGATAAACTGATGCATATTATGAATATGCTTAATGTCGAAGAGGATATGGCTATTGAATCACCGCTTATTACTAAACAAATTCAGTCTGCTCAAAGAAAGGTTGAAACCTACCACTTTGATATACGTAAGAGCGTGTTGGAATATGATGATGTTATGAATATTCAGAGAGAAAAATTCTATGCCCAACGTAAACGTGTATTAAATCAGGATAATTTATCAGAGGATATTTTGTTTATGATGGACAGAGAACTTGACAGACTTATGAAGAGTTATATTTCACCTGAACAAAACCCTGAAGAATATATCCCTGACGATTTATCGGCTATGATTAGAGAATTAATCTCTATTTGTCCGCAGATAGATTTCTTAAAAGTTGAAGACATAAAAGACAAACGCTATTCAGAAATATATGACAGGTTACGTGAGGCAATGCAAACTGCGTACCAAAAACATGAAACAGAAATTATTACGTTTTATAATGATGTCATGTCGCAATATGAAAAAGATTTTACTCCTCAAGAATTGTTTGCAGACAATAATATCATGCGAACACTTGAAAGAGATGTATTGTTGCGAGTAGTAGATAACAAGTGGATAGATCACCTGCATAATATAGATATGTTAAAAGATGGTATCGGCTTGCGTGCTTATGGTCAAAAAGATCCGCTCATTGAATATAAACGAGAAGCGTATGACCTATATAATACAATGATGCATGAGGTTCAGGGCGAAACCGTTAAATATTTATTCCGTACTAAATTCGGCATCCAATTTGTCGGCGATAGCGTGGTTTAGGGGTGAATAGGTGGTTGTAAATGGATGTAAGTTGTTTTGTAAATTTGCACCATACAACACTTGTTTAATTGGTCTATGACTACTTTTCGTGTCACTCTGAACTCGTTTCCGCTGTTGTCCCGAATAATTTTGTATAAAAAAACGGTAGGGTGCAATTTTTTGCACCTAAAAATTTAAAAATTCCGACAATGATAAATTAAATGCTTTTGCAATTTTATTAATTTTAGTAAATGTAATATCATTTTGAGCAGTTTCTATGTTGCCTAATGTTGAGCGTCCAATTCCTGCTCTGTAGGACAATTCATCTTGAGTTATTTTGTTTATTTTTCTCAATTCTTTTATTCTATTTGCAAGTTTTGTTAGTAAAATCTTGTCCATAATAAAATTGCTATTTCCTACATATTATTAGTCATAAAAATTAAAATCATCGGGTAAATTTTCGTTAATCATGTTTATTAAAGTAGCGGGATTAATGTTAAGTGCGTTTGCAAATTTCCATACTGTTGATAATTTTATATCTGAATATTTCCCACGAATTAATTTTGATATCAGTCCGTCACTAAATTCATATTCTCTTGAAAACAATTTAATACTTTTATTAGTGCCGTTTATTTGTTCTTGCAAAACTTTTGATACAGCATTAATAAGCGTTGCTCTGTTTTTTGTAAACTGTTGATTATAATCATCTTGCATAATTATTATTTTAGTTCTATATTTAAGTAAAACGATGATTATAATCATCGGATGATTTTATAATAAAAGGTTGGGTTATGAAAAAAGTTATAAAATTTATACTAAAAATAATAAAGCACATTTTTATGTTTTCTCTTTATTGTTCACTTCCGCATAAGTATGATGGAATTAGTTATGAGGAATGGTTAGAGAAAAAATATTAGGTCAAATATTTTTTTTACGTGTGTTATATCTGATATGAATATAAGTATTTGTCCTTTAAATGTGAATAAAAATTATTCAAAAACGGTTAATAATAACCGTTATAATGGTTATTCATACGGGTTAAAACAGGATACGGTTTCATTTACCGCTTTGAAGAAATCAGCATTTAGTAATTTTGATTTTGCGGTTGTTGAAAAATTCAAATCGCCTATTGAAAAGTTTAAAACTTATGACGATTTTCGGGCATGGACTGATGATGAATATTTTAATCTGTGTATCAGAGATTTTGGCGGGAGAACAGGTGATGTTAAGAATAAAAGGCAGAGTATGGTTTGTGATTGGGATCAGTATTTAGTTTCCGGCGGATATACTTCTCCTGAAAGATTATTAATAATTGATGGTATTACAAAAGATTTAAAGCCAAACAATGAAAATATTTGTCCTATTTTTAACAGAAGTATTTTAGAAAAGACTTTGAATGATTTGAAATCAAATCTTGAAAAAGATAAAAAATTGCAGTTCAATTTTGGGAAAATGTATAAAGCAAATTTGGTTAAGATGTATTCAGAACGCTCAACTGCGGGTGTAGATGAATCAAAATGGATAATTATTCCTTCAAAAGATAATGATCCTGAGCATTTTATGGAAAATGTCAGAAAATTACAAACTTTATCTACTGATGAAATGTGTACTAAATTTACCGGTGCGGCTTTTCATTTAAACAATGGTGATATGCATATTTATATGGATAAAGGTAAGCCAAAAGTTATATTGAGAATGAATGATGGACTTGTTCAGGAGATAAACAGTGAACATAA
>CAMHDG010000057.1 GCA_946183815.1 uncultured bacterium
AAAGGAGAGGGGCTTTTAACGATTTATATCATTTACCCCTAAACAATAATTTACCTACAAAAAAACGGTATCTGATGATACCGTTTTTTATTATTATACTTTGGATTAGAATTGAGCGTCTGTTACTTGTTTTGTTGTATCAGGAATAATTATTTTATATTCTTGACCGTATTTAGAGTGGATAACTGTTGCTTTAACTTCATAGTATTTAAAAGTTGTTTTACCATCTTTGTATTCAGAAACTCTTGCTAATCTTCTGCCATCTTTAGATGTAACCTGGTCGTATGAGCCTTGGAATTGATCTGGGTTGTTGATATCTTCGTCAACGCATACTCTACCTACCCAGAATTGAGCATTTGTTACTTGTTCTGCGAAGTATTTGTCAAGTTCATCTTGTTCAGAAGGTTGAGCCTTAACTTCTGCATCAGTCCCTGCTGCTGCTTTTGGAGCAACAGGGTTTGCTACTTTTTTGAAGTCTTGCCTTCTAATTCAGTTGCTTTTTGAACTGCTTTTGCTGCTGCTTCTTGATCACCGATTTGGTCATAGTATTCTGCTAATGCCCATTGATAATCAATCTTACCTTGGTCATGTTTTGCTTTATCTTCCTTGCTTAAGAAAGCACCACCTAATATTGCTGAATTATAGTAATCTGATTTTTTAGGTTTTACAGTGCCTGCAGGTTGTTCAGGTTGAGCAGGTGTTTCTGCCTTTGCAGGTTGTTGAGCCACCGGCTGAGCAGGTGCTTCGGCTTGAGTTGCACCGCTACCCTTCAAATCAGCCTTGTCTAATTCTAATTCATCAGCGATTAGTTGTTCCTTCATTTCAGGATGTTCTTTCAATAACTGTTGAATTTGGTCTGCGTTTTTCTTAACAGTAATTACGTCATTGTCTTTTTGCAACTTGAATACGAATGCATCAATACCGTTTGCAGATTCTTTAGTATAGCCTACATATTTATAGTCTGCGTATTCTCCTGCATCAGAACCTAATATAGTTGTTAATACTGCATTGGTAACTTCGATTGCTCTACCGTCACCACCTTCAGGTTCAGGTGCAACTACCGGATCAGGTGTTGGTGCAACCGGTGTATCAGGTTTTGGTTGTTGTGCAACCGGATCAGGTTTTGCAGGTGTAGGTCTTTTCTTAACCAAATCGAAACCTGCTGCCTTGTATAATGTTTCTAATTCAGATGCTGTGAATGTGAATTCTGTACCATGCATCATCTTTGTATATTCTTTTCCGTATGGATCTTTTTGTGCTGCCGCTAATTTATCTTTTCTTAATTGATCGAATGCTCTACCGAAGTTAACCATATTTTCTTTTGTATAACCTTGATGGTCAACATCTTCTAAAACTCCGTCTGCTGCTGCTGTGATGAACTTGTCTAACAAGTCGAATGAGATACCGGTGTGTTTTTTGTCAAGATTTGCGAATGTATCAGTACCGCCATTTTTATATCTTGAGTTTAACTGAATAGTCATCCCTTCGCCTGCTTCAAATATAGTACCTTGGTTTTTATCATTTGTGATGTGTGAAGTTTCGTTCCAGTCAGTACCGATAAATACTTTCTTACCATTGTTGCCTGTTCTAAATGATGAAGTGTTGTCAATACCGCCTCTTGCTGTAACATTAGTTACGTCATAATTTCCTGCCATAATAAATCTCCTTAATTCCCTTAATCCTCTGTATAAATGTAAATTATTACATCCTCAACACTTATATAAAGTTTTTTTGTTTTCATGAATTGCCCCATGTTTTTTGTCATGTTTACAAAACTTAATACAAATTTCTAAAACTCAATGATAGCCCAAAACATGCTCTGCGACATGGTTTGAGGTAAATTATTGTTTAGAGGCTTAAGCCTCTAAACTATAATTTACCCCTCTGCTTTAATTCTTATTTCAAAGTCGGTTGAGGTAAAATCAGATTTGATGAGTCGGAGTGAACCTCCCATTTCTTCTATATTTTGTCTTGATATATACAAGCCTAAACCTGAGCCTGTCTTTTTAGTTGTAATACCTTCTGCAAAAATGTCTTTGTTCTCAACAGGTTTTGCATTATTAGAAACGATTATTTTTATTATACTGTTCTCTTTTTCGGCTGATATGGTTATTTGTTTATTATCCTCTTGTTCAAACGCTTCGCAGGCATTCTTTACAAGATTTATAATTACTGATTCAAACCTGTTTTTATCAATATGAATAACAGGATTAATATCACAATTCAATCGAATATCAATATCTTTTTGTTGTCCGTAAACCTTTGAGAGTTCATAAGTTTCTTCTAAAACATTTTGTAGTTCATATTCTTTAATTTCCTGAACATTTGACGATTTTAACTCAAGCAAAGTATTACCTGCCATTTGTAATGCACGTTTTATGCTTGATATTGATTTAAGCAGGGTGTCATCTTTTATCCCGTTTTTGTCACAATATTTTTGCATAATCTCTGCATACAAATCGCATACGGAAAGTTGGTTCTTAACCTCGTGTGATATATGTCTTACTTTTTCTGTTCTGTATTCCATAATAATAAAGTACAGAGTGAAGAGTGAAGAGTGAACAGAATTACTCTTTCACTTTTCACTAATCACTTTTCATTCGATTTTAATTATTTACCGTTATTCCTAAATAGAAACAAATTTTGATTTTCTCTTCTTATCAAAACCATGTCTGATAGCATAAAGAACTGCTTGTGTTCTGTCTTTTACCTGTAATTTTTGGAAAATGTTGTTAACGTGTGTTTTTACTGTTGTATTTGAGATATACAATTTTGATGAAACTTCGTTATAACCAAAACCTTGAGTTAACAAGTCTAAAACTTCTTCTTCTCTTTGAGTAAGAGATGATAATAATTCTTCGTTTACTGTTTCTTCTTCTTCCTTGACAGATTTTTGGAAATATTCAAAGAATCTTAATGATAAAGCAGATGGTAAGTAAATCTTGCCTGATAAAACTTCTTCAATAGCACAAATGAGTTGAGCAGAAGCCATAGTTTTAAGAACATATCCTCTTGCACCAACTTTCATTGCTCTGAAGATTAAATCTGCATCATCGTATGCACTCAATGCTAATACTCTTGTATTTAAACCTAATCTTTGAATTTCGTGGATTGCCTCTAAACCGTTTCTGTCAGGCATGTTCATATCAACCAAAACTATATCAGGCTGATATTTTTTTACCATATTAACACCTGTTGTTACACTTGTTGATGTCTGAACTACATCATAGCAACCCTCTAAATTTAATAATTCCTTAACTCCCATTAGATGATCATAATTGTCATCGATTAAAACTATTCTTGCTTTTTTTCTGAAATCTCTATGCATTTTTATCTCCCTAATTATAAATAGTAGTTTAACTTCTCTCTCCACCATTTATAGTACAACTTTTTATAGGAGATTATAATTAATAAAAATATTTATTTTATATCAAATAGAGTAGATAACCATATCTAGTCCATTTGGTCTATAAATTGTATTCTTAAGAGGTAAATAAATGCTCTTTTTTATTGTCATTATTGATTTTTAGCCTTTTAAAAATTACAGGATTATTTATTCTTTGTCTATCATTCAAAGAGTTTAGTCTATATAAACGGCATGCCCGATTATGTATAATATTTGGTTTAGAACTTTCGTAGGATAAGGTTAGATTAATACTAATAATTTGAGTATATCTGAAAGTATTGTAGGTCAGGCAGTGCCTGACAACACTCAGCATTAACCCAGTTTGATATACATTTTTATTGGTCTTATTTTATCAAATCTGCGTGTATCGAGTTTGTTCTGGCATGGAGGGGTAAAGGTTACAGTATTTAATTTTTTGTATTCTAAATATTGAGAAATATCCAGTTCAACTCTTGAGTTATGTTTATATCCGCTTAAATCAAGATTAATGACATTTTCGCCAACTTTTATCTGAAGGGTATTCATATCGTGTTTGTTTGGTATAACAAGAACGGCTTTTTTATTAGGCATATAAAATGTTTGAGGGACATAATGCAGACCTAATTCAAAAGGTCTTGTCCCAAGGCAAATGCCGTTATAGTAATGTTTAAGTATAGTTTCAAACGACATTTTGCAGTCTTTAGCCATATACATAGCACCATATTGGCTTAACCCGCAACCATGCCCGAACCCTCCGCCATAGGCAGTAATCTCATCCCAGTCATTATCTTTATTTGGTTTGAACACAACATTTGCACTCGGTAATGCCTTGCCGTCTTTTGTGAATAATCTTCTTATAACAAGTTCTTTCCCTACGGTATAAATAGTTTTATCAGTTTCTATCTCCATAAAAACAATTTTTCCCGAAACTCCTCTTTGAGTAACTTTAATATTTTTAAGTTCTCCAAAATCTTCAGGGTTAGTAAGTCTTGGTTCTACAAATCCTGTTTTTGACTGTACTACAAGATTATTTTTTAAAACATTTTGCAATTCTTCTTTTGTCCATTTCCTTGTCCAACGGTAGAGCGGTGAATGAATGTCATAAGATAACGGCTTTGTAGAATAAAATTTAAACGCATCTTCTTCGTTATCTAATGGTTTAAACTCAGGTAAATCAGGTTTTGCTATTAAGTATTTTTTTTCAGGTGAAGGAAACTGTTGAGTTATCGGATCAGAGAATGTTTCAGAATAACATTCCGTATAACCGCCTGCCGTTGAAGAAAATACAGCAACTATCATTTCATCATTATAGAGAGCGACTATCCCATGGGTTTCATCAATAGCCCGATTTGCAATATCGGATTCTCTGTTATAGCCGTTATATACCTGACTTGCAACACTATCCACCACGTCATAGGCTCTTGATAATTTTGTTCTTGGGGTGAGTGAATAAACTCGTGCTGCAACTGCTTGAGCCTTTAGTGCTTCCAGCCCAAAATGAACAGGCATCTCACAAGGCACTACCCCTTTTAGATAATATTCAACATCTAAACAGTTAACGAGGTAAAATTTGTCAGGTTTATTACACCCTACAAATCTAAATTCCCCACGATACATAGCAGGTTTGCCACCACGTATAAAATCTTTTATCCCTATTACACCGTCAGGACAAGTTACGATAAAATCATGCCCGATACTGTTTTCAACTGTTTCACCGGTTTCAATATTTATATAAGATAAAATATACTCATTATTTTCTCTTATTATTGTTAAATATTGCCCGCTGCCCAGTGACAGAATTTCCTCTTTTGTTTTAGGGTTCGTAACAATGATTTGATTACTGCCATATATTGTAACCTCTGATTTTTCAACAGTAGTATATTTCTGATCCATTATCCCAACTTTTACCATTGCATTAGATGGGTAACTGTATGTAGGGATAGAGCAAAATACGGCTGCTAAACTGCAAAATAATATTAATATAATAAGTATTTTTGAAATTTTCATATTATTCCATTAAATTAAAAAGGTTTTATATTTACCCCTTTACTCCTTTACCCCTTTACCCCTTGATTTCCCAGACAGTTCCGTCTTTGCCGTCTTTAAGAACTATACCGTTTTCATCAAGAGCAATTCTGATTTTATCTGCTAAATCCCAGTTCTTTTCTGCTCTTGCCTGTTTTCTGTCCTCTATTAGTTCGTCCATTGAAGCATAAGACTTGCCTATCTTTGCATTTACCTCTGCTAAAACCTCTTTTATCTCATCATCAGATAAAGTTGCTTTTTCAAAAGTGAAACCTAATGTTGTAGCCAACTTGTAAAGTATTGTATAAGCCTCGCTAACCCCTTTATTAGATTTTGTAACCAAATCAAAGAGTACAGCCAATGCCTTTGAGGTGTTTAAATCATCGTCCATAGCCTCAACAAAATCTTTATATTCATCGGTCGTTGTTATATCAAAGTTTTCATCAACTTTACCTTTGGCGTTGGTAAGACGTTTTACCCCTGCCTGTGCCGATTGTAGTGCTTCATCCGAAAATTCAACAGGCATGCGGTAGTGGTTTGTTAGTATGAAAAATCTGATAGTGTTCGCATCATAATTTTTCAGCATATCATCAATAGTTAAGAAATTACCTAATGATTTAGACATTTTTTCCTTATTGATAGTTACAAAACCATTATGTAACCAGTAATTAACAAACTTGCAACCGTTAGCACATTCTGATTGTGCAATTTCGTTTTCGTGGTGAGGGAAAATCAAATCAGCCCCGCCTGCGTGAATATCTATTGTTTTGCCTAAATATTTTCTGCTCATAGCAGAACATTCTATATGCCACCCCGGACGACCAACACCCCATGGTGAGTTATAGCCAAATTTTTCATCTTTTTTCCAGAGTGCAAAATCAAGCGGATCTTCTTTTTGTTCTCCGACTTCTATTCTTGCCCCGCTTTCTAACTTATCAATAGGTTGTTTTGACAACATACCGTAATCAGAGAATTTTTTAACTCTAAAATAAACATCTCCGCCTGCCTCATAAGCATAACCTTTTGCTATAAGGTCTTTAATTATTGAAATCATTTCGCCAAGTGTTTTTGTTGCAAATGGCTCGATGTCAGGTTTTAAGTTATTCAAAGCATTCATAGAGTTTGTAAATTGTCTATACCAGTATTGTGAAACCTCTTCAGGCGTTTTGCCCTCTTTTTCTGCTTTCTTCAATATTTTATCGTCAACATCGGTAACGTTACGACAATATGTAACATCGTATCCTTTAAACTTTAAGTATCTGTATAACACGTCCCATGTAATATAGCATCTGGCATGACCAAGGTGTGCATAGTCATATACCGTTGGCCCGCATACATACATCTTAACCTTGTTATCTTCTATTGGTTTAAATTCTTCTACTTTATTTGAATACGAATTAAATAATCTCATAATGTACCTCATTTCTTCGTTTATTATAGCACGGATAAATTATTGTTTAGAGGCTTAAGCCTCTAAACAATAAAGATGCTAGGATGCTAGGAATGGTAAGATGCTAGGAACTCTTTACTATTAAGATTATTTCTAAATCTTCCTAGCATCCTAGGACTCCTAGCATCCTACCATCTTTAATACCGGTAAACAATAATTTACCTTTAAACTTAAAAAACGGCATCGTTGCCGATACCGTTTTTGTTATATGTTCTTGATTATTTTGAATTATTGAGCACGTTTGCTTTCAAGTTCAGTTGCTTTTTGAACCGCTTTTGCTGCTGCATCTGAATCGCCGATTTTGTCATAGTATTCTGCTAATGCCCATTGATAATCAATCTTACCTTGGTCATGTTTTGCTTTATCTTCCTTGTTTAAGAAAGCACCACCTAGTATTGCAGAATTATAGTAATCTGATTTTTTAGGTTTTACAGGGCCTGCCGGTTGTTCCGGTTGAGCAGGAGCACCCGCTTGAGTTGAACCTGAACCTTTTAAATCAGCCTTATCAAGTTCCAGTTCATCAGCGATTAATTGTTCCTTCATATCAGGGTGTTCTTTTAATAATTCTTGAATTTGGTCTGCGTTTTTCTTGATAGTGATTACATCGTTATCCTTTTGTAATTTGAATACAAATGCATCTATGCCGTTTGTAGATTCTTTAGTGAAACCTACGTATTTATAGTCTGCGTATTTTGTTGTATCAAGACCTAATATAGTTGTTAATACTGTATTAGTAACTTCTATTGCTCTGCCGTCACCACCAACCGGATCAGGATCAGGTTGAGTAGGTTTAACAGGTTCTTCAGGTTTTACCGGTTCTTCAGGTTTAGCAGGTTCAGTTGGTTTTTCTTCTTTCTTTCTTACCCAGCCTGCTTTTTCTAACAATCCGATAAGTACATCTTTATTAATTGTGAATTTCTTACCGTCTTTTGTGAATAATCTATCCAGGTAGTTGCCATTCTTACCATATTCATTAGCGATAGCAACACCTAAATCTTTTGCGTTCTTTGCAGTGAAACCTTGGTGGTCAACATCTTCTAAATAACCTGCTTGAGCCAATTTCATACCCATATCACCGATTAAATATGAAAGACCGTTTTCTTTTGATCTTGACTTACCGTTAACTGTTCTGTCGGTTATATAAAAATCTATATTACCTGTTTTGTTGTCGTCTTCTAACATTTCAACAAATGTTGAATATGATGCGTCATTCTTTGCTATTAAATCTCTTTGAGTATTATTTTGACCCCATACTCTACCATGATTTTTTCTTTCAGCAACGCCTGCTTGATCATTGTTGTTGGCTCTTAACCAACCATTACCATAAGTTGATACTGATTCTACCATAATAATCTCCTTAATTCCCTAATGTGTTTCTCAACACTTTTATAAAGATTTTTTTGTTCTGATAATTGCCTCATGTTTTTTATGCTGTTAACAAAACTTAATATTATATACCCATGATTAAGTAATAGCCTGAAACATGCATGATGACATGATTTGCATGGTTTTGAGAAGGTGGGGTAAATTATTGTTTAGCGGGGGTAAATATATAAATCGTTAAAAGCCCCTCTC
>CAMHDG010000058.1 GCA_946183815.1 uncultured bacterium
CTCTCTCCAAGGAGAGATATATCTGCTTCGCAGATAAACAATAATTTACCCCTCCCCCACATGACCGATTTTTATTGTTACAATTAACCCAAATTAAAAAAATATGATAATATGTGTGTGGGGAATTAATAAACTCGAGTACAAATATAGGTTATTAAGATAAATGCTTTGTCCAAAGTGTAAAACAGAAATATCTGATGACAGTTTGAAATGTTCAAATTGCGGTACAAGGGTAGGACGTCTATGCCCTAACTGCAAAACGCATAATCTTTTGACTGCACATAAATGCAAAAATTGTGATTATGAACTGTTAAAAACATGCTCTAATTGCGGTGCAACAAACACAAGTAAATCAACCGTTTGCAGACGCTGTGGGGCTGATATGACAAAAAAACTTGATTCGCAGGAAACTCAACCAACTCCAAAACGTAATACTTCTGCAATAGTTGATGCTATGCCTAAATATGAGGCTGTTTATTATACCCAGCAAAAAGCAAAAGACAAATTAAAAGAATCTGTACTTGATAACAATATCAAGGTCATTTCTATCTCTGGTGATAGCGGTGCAGGTAAAAATTTGGTCATTAAATTTGTTTCATCTGAACTTAAAGATAACGGTTATGTTTGGCTTAGCGGAAAGTGTTCAAAACATACTAAACTAACCCCGTTTGGTTATATTCAGGACGTTTTATTAACTCTGTTTAATCTTAACAGTTTTTGTATTGATATTGAAAACCTAAAAAAAGAGTCTGTAAAATTCTTTAAACAAGATTTTCCTGATTTATCGCAACAAGAAATTTATGATTTTATTAATTTCCTCTACCCCGAAAAGTTTGGTGAATTTAAAAACATTCACCGTAATAAAAAACACACTTTTGATATTTTACATAAGGTATTCCTGACAATTTCTCAATCAATGGATATGGTGCTTGTGGTCGATAATTTTTCAGATATAGATGCTATGTCATTGGAATTTATCAATAGTTTAATATCTGATGACATCATTTTACCTAATCTGACACTGGTTATAACCTATACAGAATCAAGATCCGCACAACTTTATATCCAAAACGACAAATTAACAGATGCATCTTATCAAAATATTACGGTTGCACCTTTGACCAGAGAGCAATTTATTCCTATTTTAGATAAATATAAAACATTAGAACTTACAATAGAACAAAAGAATTTAATACACAAATATTCAAACGGTAACCCTGCCAATTTTGAACAGTATATAAATCTTACAGCAGATAAATTACGTGCAGGGATTCCTTTTTCTGTCCCTCAAACCGTCAAAGAGGTTATGTCGGAAAGATTAAAACTTCTAAAAGATGAGGATAAAATTGCCTATCGTGTGCTTACCGCTGTTACAATATTAGGCTGCAAATCTAACCCTATTATTCTTAATATGTTCAATGACGTTGATTTAGACCAACTTGATTTAATTTTGAATAAACTTACAAAATTAAATTATATAGTGGCTCTCTCAAATGTCACATACGAGTTTAAAAGTACAACTTTATGGCAAATTATATGGGATGAGTTGAAAAAAGATGAGGAAAATTATAAATCAGTTTGTGAAGAATTATTTGTACTTCTTCAGAACTATCACCTTTCATCGCTTGCACCATTAAGTTTTATGGCTCGTGATATGGGTTATACCCAACAGTATTTAAGTGTATGGACTACTGCTGTTCAAACTGCTTCTTATATCGGTGACACATCTTTATTCGTTACTGCTCAAAAAGAAATTTTAGATATCGTTGAAAATAACAAAATTAAATCATCAGATGCAATTAAGAAGAATATTTATGTCCAAAGCGGAAAACTTTTAGAAAAATCTGACCCGAAAGAAGCCCTTAAACTCCTTACAAGAGCACTGGATACAGAAAATCTATCCAAATATGAAGAAATTGATTTACTGGGCTATATCGCATCTTGTGCTATGAAAACAGGGAATTACTACGGTGTTCTTGAATGCGTAGAAAACGTGTTGGACAAATTTGAGGACTATTCTTCTGTTGAAGTTGCGGTTATTAAAGCAAGAAAACTAAAGGCACTCAATAAAATAGGTAATTTCGGAGAAGTTGTAAACCTTGCTGAAAATGAGATTATACCTGTAATTGAATCTACTCTTGCAAAAAAATCGTTCAAATATAAATGGGTAAGTGAAGACGAAGTATTTGAAACTTGGATTTCTACACTTTATGCACTCGTGAAAGCACTCACAAGACAAGGTAACGACAGAGCCTTTAAAGTTATAAATGAACTGTTTAAAATTCTTGAGGCAAATGACATACACGATAAGCAGTTCTTCTGTAATCTGCAGTTAGAACTTGCTCTTGCAAATACTATCAAAGGTAATATAGCAATGTCTAATAAGATTTTGAACGATATTTTTGAGATATACCAAAACTCTGATGTGATAAATTCATTTGTTGTTTCAAGATTAAATCTTATTAGTTTGCTAAACAAATTCTTTACAGACAGAGATAAAATCGAGATGGATGAATTGTTTGATATTGCAACCTTTGCAGATAATATAAACGATAAGTTTACAAAAAATATATCAAAATTAATTTTGGGTAAAATAATCTTGCAGACACAGTCTGCACAAAGTGCAATAGGTGTCTATACAAAACAACTTGAATATTTTGCAAACGAAAAAAATGCAGTTGGGGTTCTTTTAGGCTGGTATCTAACCGCTGAGGCAACAATAAAAGTTGATAAACAACAGGCTCTTGATATTGCGACAAAGGCTTTGAGCATAGCCCAGAAACCCGAAATTTGCAACCATTATTTCGCTTTGCTTTTTGATAAACTGATTTGCAGAATTTACATCTCTCTTAAAGATTATGACTCTGCAAGGATATATGCAGACAGAGCCTTAACCATTGCTAAAGGCTATGATATAAAATACCAACTTACAAAACTTTATTTAATATCAGGTGACTGCCACAAGGAGATGGCAAATTCTTCAACAGATAAAAAAGCATGCGTTGAAAAAGCAAAAGACATGTACAACATGGCACTAAAAACAAATGAGATTATACAAATCTCTGCTCTGGCAAAGGATATTACACAAAAAATGAACGAATTGGATATATTATGCAAAGCAAACGGAATTGCGATATAATGTATTTAATAAATAATTTAATTAAGGGATAAATGGAATGAAAAAGGGATATTTAGGTTTAGCGGTTTTAATAGGTTTATCGTTATCTGTCAGCATGGTTTCTGCCAAAATGACAAAAGAGGCACACCAGTATTATCAGCAGGCAAGTGTTTGTGAATACAAACAAGATATGAAGGGGGCAATTACCCTTATCCAAAAAGCCATTGAGGTTAATAATGATGACGATGTCATGCTCTATACAAAATTAGGCGGACTGTTCGCAAATGTAGAACAATATCAAGATGCCATTGCCGCTTATAAAAAAGCCTCGGAATTACGCCCTAACGATGCCTTTATTTTTGTGAGTCTTGGCAGTATTTACCAAACAATAGGCGATAACAACAATGCACTTATTGCTTATAACAAAGCACTTGAACTCTGTCCGGAATACAAATATAACTATATAAATATCGCAAATGTTCAACTTGCCCAAAAAAAATATGTTGAGGCAGAAGACTATTATAAAAGATTTTTAGAACTTTATCCCGAAAATGACGAAGCAAGAGCAAATCTTGCAGAAACATATTTCATGAATGATAAACCTGAGCAGGCATGTGAAATCTTTAAGACAATGTATGCAAAAAACCCTGAAGGGTTCAAGGAATATGCTAAATTTGGTACAGCCTTATATAAGATGAAATCATATAAAGAGGCTATTCCTATTCTAAAAAAAGCGGTTGAGCAGGATGAAAACAGCGTTAAGTCGCTTGCACAACTTGCTTTGTGCTACCAAAACACTGATGACTTTGCTACTGCCGAACAAACTTATGCAAAAATGTTTGAGATTGCTCCGGGGATGAATGAGTTTAGACTTGATTATGCAAACATGCTCTCCGCTCAACAGAAAGATCAAGAGGCGATTAAACAATATAACGATTATATAAAAGCATACCCTAAAGATGCAGATGGATATGTTAATTTAGGTGCGTTATATAAACGAATTAATAATACAGATTTAGCAATCGAGAATTTTGAAAAAGCCTTTGAACTTGATTCAAATGATATGGATACAGTAAAAGATTTGGCTTTCTGTTATCATAAAAAGAATGATTACCAAAAGGCACTAAAATACTATAATATAGCGTTAGAGAAAGATGCCGATAATTATAGTTTGAATTATAACAAGGCTATTGCCCTTCACGCTTTAGAAAAATATCCTGAAGCAATAGCATCTTATGAAAAAGTGCTTACTATTAAAGAAGATGAGGTCATAAAAACAAACCTTACCGCTGCTTTAATAGAATACGGATTTAAACTTTTAGATGGCGGGAAAACAGCGGAATCAAGAGCGAATTTTCAAAAGGCTATTGAACTGAACAAAAAAGAACCATCAGGATATTTCGGTACAGCCCTGACATATCGTCAGGAGGGTAATAAAGAGATGGCAGTTTCTTATTTCCAAAAAGCAGTTGATTTAGACCCTAAAAATGAAGAATATGCAGGGGCTTATGACGAATTTAAAAACACACTTACCGCCTCTGATTTAGAAAAAATGGCTACAATGACTGATGTGCCAAAAGACGTTGAATACGCAACCCTACTCGCCGCAGGTGATAAATACTATAAAAACAGAAATTATAAGTCTGCTATGTCACCTTACGAAAAGGCACTTGCTATTAACCCTAACAACAAAGAACTTTTGTTAAAGTTAGGCAATATCTATAAGAACGAAAAAAATCTTTCTAAATCAGGTGAGTATTACCGGAAAGCAATAGCACTTGATGATAAATACACTGATGCTTGGTTTAATTTAGGACTTGTCTATGCAAATACAAACAAATTAAATGATGCGATTGACTGCTTCAACAAAGTTATATCGATTGATAATAAATATACGTATGCTTATTATGCACTGGGGCTTGCCTATGAGTACGAACATAATAACGCAAGAGCGGTTGAGAACTACAAAAAATATGTAAAATTAGAACAAGACCAAGGGCTTGTGAGCAATGTTAATAACAAGATTAAACAACTCCAAAAATAAAGTTAAGGGTTTTGCATGAGATTGAAAAATTTAAAATTAATTTTTGCCACATTACTGCTTTTACTAATGCCGTTTATCTTTTCAGGTTGCGATGAAAAAAAAGTTCCGGGGATAGTTTTTAACTCCGAGCCGATAACAAAAGATAATCTTTTACATGCTACTCGTAGTTTAGAGGCAGGCAAACGTGTATATTATCTGTTTTACAGTCCTAAAAAGATAAAAGCGGAATTTATACGGGTTCAACTTGTAAAAACAGGTGATAATATCGCAAAAGGCGGATATAAAATCGTCTGGTCAAAAGATTGCAGACTAATGCAGCAAAACATGTTTTATTATTATGACAATTTTACTTTGTATCAGGCAGGCAGATATGTTATGCAGGTATTTGATGTGAATAATTTGTCTGTCCCTCTGGCATGGAATTACTTTTTTATCCATGAATAATCGCTTGTGCAATATAAAAATTATCATTTTTATGTAACATGACTTAATAAAACTCCATATTGTGTATAAATATTAAGTTTTGTTAAAACAGAAATTTCTTGTTATTATTGAAACATAGGGGATAATTGTACAATATACAATAATAAACTAGCAAAATAATCTCTTTAGATGATTTAGAATATTATTCGGAAGGGTATGCTTAAATAAACAGGGACAGGACACATCACTGAGCAAACCAAACAGAAGGTACGTGCTATGGTAGATAACAGAGCCGCAGGCTTCTACGGAGTTGCAGGTGCATTCAATTTCAAAAGCGGAGATATCTCAGGAACCGCAGCAAAAACTAGCGATGACAGGGCTAGTCAAGGAACTGAATACGCACGTGTCGATAACGCAGAGGAAGAAACGGTAAACACAAACAAATACATAGACAATAGCGCTCAACTGAATGCAACTTTAAATTCGTTGGCGATGATGAATGTTGCGTCAGTGATTAATTCTAAACTGCCTAAATTTAACCCTGCCGCTGATTTGAAAAAATTATTAGAAGAGACTGAAGATATTGTGTCCAGCGTAAAATTTGACGATAAGCATAATAAAAAACATTCCAATAAAGACGAAGATGAGCGTGATTCTCAACAGGAAGAAGAAGAGGATAACGAATATTATTAAACTACCCTAAAAATAGTAAAATATTTGTTTTTTTAGAAAAAAATCATTAAAATATTTGTATGAGAAAGAGTGTTCTGACATTATTAATAATTTTGTCGTTTGCAACTGCTGTATATTCGGAAGGTACAGTACCTGTTATGCGTCCTTCTGCTCCTGATGTACCGAGCGAGGTCAAAACGGAGGAGGGCGATTACATGCCCGGGGTTTATAAACAACACGAGGATGTTAAAGTTGACGAGGTTGATGCGTCTAACCCTAAAATGCCGACAGAAGAAGAAGTTAATCAGTCAAATACCGCAGATGACGAAGAATACGAATACGTTGAAGAAGATGAAAACGGGTCTGAAACTGAAGGTGAAACTCTTAACGATGCATTAGAAGGGGAAAACAATCCTATTAATACCGATGCATCAAATGAAAACGTAAAAAACGGGAATTTTGTTCCTGTTCAAAATGTAACCGACAAAGTTGATAAAAAAGTCCAAGAAACAACAAATAAGACTAAAAATGCAGTCGATAATGCTGTGAATACTGTTAATACATCGGTTGATAAGGTCGATAATACTGTTGACAAAACATTAGAAAAGACTAATAAGAAAGTTAAAAAAGTAAAAAACAAAAAATCAAAAAAAGAAAAACCAAAATACGGCAAATACAAAGATGCAGATAAGGACCCATATATTCAGTCATGGGAAGGAGAGTTAAAAGAATTAGACCCAAAAACGGGGATGCCTTTAAATAAAACTACTGAAGAAGAAAAAATAGAACAGGCAAAGAAAACATATTCCCAAGGTGATTATGAACAGGCGTATCGGGATATGCAAGTCCCTGATTTTTCATATATCCATGGGGTTGACCCTGATCAGTACTATGATATGAAAAGCACTACGTGGTCACCTTATCCGCTTTTAAGACTCAATTCTCCCCTATATTTTAAAACTATTACAATAAATCCCGGGTACTATCTTTTAACTCCTCGCAAATATAAAGATAACTGGTATATTTTGTTCAAAGAGGCGGGGGTTGTAAAATATACTATTCCCGTATTTGATAAGAGTTTTACACCTGCAACGTATTACAGGGATAACCTTCCTGAACACGATATGTCACGTTCAGCAAGATGGCAAATAAAATTTTTACATGCGTGGGGAAAATATGTCCGTAGTTCAAGACGTAAACCCGAAATAAAATGTAATGTTGAGTTAACTGATTTAGACAATAATTTTTTGCTAATTGACTTGTATTACGGAGCACATAAGTATTCTACGATATTTAGAATTGAAAAGTTCTAGTAATAAAAAAATTACCCGTTTAAATATTGGAAATTAAATTTTACTTATTGTATAATGTTGATATGAAAATTTAGGGATAACCCTGTAATGTGGGAGGAAATATTTTGAAACTTTTTAATAAAAAATTATTTTTGACTTTAAATATATTCGCAATTTTATTTATAAGCGGGTTACAGGCAAGTTTTGCAGTAACACCTGCTCAATTATATGATGAGGTTTGGAGGCTGATTAATTTAAAATATGTTGATCAGACAGATAACTCTCAAGACTGGAATATATGGCGGCACAGATATGATCATCAGATGAAAACAAAAGAAGATGCCTATGTTGCAATCGACACAATGCTTGCGAGTTTAAATGACCCATACACAAGGTTTTTAGACCCAAAAGAGTTTGCTGAAGAAACATCTTCTATCAAAGGTTCGCTTCAAGGTATTGGTATTCAAATAGGAATGAAAGACGGTCAACTTGTTGTTATCGCCCCAATAGAAGGTTCTCCTGCCGACAAAGCAGGTATAAAAACTGACGACCTTATCCTTGAAATAGATGGAGTTAGCACAAAAGGTATAACCATTGACAAGGCTGCCGATAAAATCAGAGGTAATGCAGGAACTAATGTTACCATTCTTGTAAAAAGAAAAGACGAACCGCCGAAAGCATACACTATTACTCGTGCAGAAATTGAAATTAAATCAGTTTCAACAAAAACTCCTATTGAAACAAAAATACCTGACAGTATTCAATATATCAGATTGAGTTCATTTATCAGTAAAAATGCTTCCCAAGAGGTTTTAAACATTCTAAAATCTACTCAAAACACTAAAAAAGGTTATATT
>CAMHDG010000059.1 GCA_946183815.1 uncultured bacterium
TCCTTATTATATCTATGATTGTACCTTTTTTTAATTTGACAACTTGATAATACCATAAAAGTATTTATTTTCAAAATACATCTTCACAATTCCACACTCTCTTTGTAAATAAAAATACACAAACTAGCAAAAAATTTTCTTGATAAACTTTAGAACAATGAGCAGAAAAATAGGATTATTAAAATGAATATCACTCCCGTATTATTAAATCAAAGAGTTTCAATGAAGGCAGACCCAAAACCTGCAGAAAAAAAAGAATATCCTTTAAAATATTCACCGGCAACTGTCGGAATTGCAAACGGTCTTTGCTGGGCAGGGATAGGGTTAGGTTTTGATCAGGCATATAAAGCACTGTTTAAAACCAAAGGAAGCCTTAAAACATCGCTTGTTCTTAACGGGCTTATCGGATTAGGAATGGGAACTTACGCTTATTATCAGGCTTCTAAACTCGCTAAATCAGGTGAGGTAACAAGTTGGGAAGATACTGCAAAGTTTAATGCTAAAAAATCTTCTTAATATATGTAAAAGATTTTGCATGCCTGTTTCAATTAATGTTTTATTGTGGGATACTTAAAGGTATAATAAGTTTATAAGAAAGAGTAGGGATATATTATGATAAAAGTTGCGGTTTGCGGTGCGAACGGGAAAATGGGAAGAGAAGTTGTCAGTGCTGTTAAAAGTGCTGAAGATATGGAGTTAACAGCAAGAATTGATATAATTTGCGGAGAGTTTAATTCGATTGAAAAAGCCCACGCAGAAAGAGAAATTGATATTCTGGTTGATTTTACCCAGCCAAAATCTATTTATGAAAATGCAAAATACTGTCTTAACAATAATATAAATATGGTCATTGGTACGACAGGTCTGAAAGATGAACAAATAAAAGAGTTAGAAGAACTCTCTAAAAAGAACAAAACTGCTTGTTTTATAGCACCAAATTTTTCAACGGGTGCAGTGCTTATGATGATGTTTGCAAAAACAGCATCAAAATATTTTAATAATGCAGAGATAATAGAATTACATCATAACCAAAAGAAAGATGCACCGTCAGGAACAGCAATAAAAACTGCTCAAATGATGGCAGAAAACAACGAAAACTTTGCAAGCGGCAACTGTGCAGAGGTTGAAACGATTGAAGGCTCAAGAGGCGGAACATCATACAACAATATCCACATACACTCTGTTAGAATGCCGGGGTATATGGCATCACAAGAGGTTATCTTTGGGGCGACAGGGCAAACACTTACTATCAGACACGATTCTACTACAAGAGATTGTTACATGCCGGGAGTTTTGCTTGCCATAAGATATGTATTTGATAAAGGTGGATTTACATACGGACTGGATAATATTTTATAAAGAAAAAAGGAACACTAAAAATGAGAAAACCAAACATAGCAATATTAGGAGCAACAGGGGTTGTCGGAAGAGAAATCACAAGTATTACAACTGAATTAGGGGTAGAGTTTGAATCTATAAAATTCTTATCAAGTGCAAAAAGTGCAGGCTCTAAAATAGAGTTTCAGGGAAAAGAATACACTGTTGAAGAAGCAAAACCTGAAAGTTTTGACGGAGTAGATATTGTTATGGCATCAGCAGGAGGCGGAACAAGTAAGCATTTTGCACCTGAAATTGTAAAAAGAGGTGGAGTTATTATTGATAACTCAAGTGCGTTTCGTATGGAAAAAGATGTTCCTTTGGTTATTGCAGGGGTTAATGATGAAGATTTGAGAAACCATAAAGGTATCATTGCTAATCCTAACTGCTCAACCTCTCAACTAATGTTGGTACTGAAACCTTTACACGAAAAGGCAAAAATAAAAAGACTTATCGTTTCGACTTATCAGGCAGTAAGCGGGGCAGGTTTAAAAGCAATGAATGAACTTACTGCTAACACTGAAGCACACATGTCAGGCAAAGAGTTTACAAACGAAGCGTTTAAAAAACCTATTGCGTTCAATGTTATTCCTCAAATAGATGTTTTCACAGAAAACGGATACACAAAAGAGGAGATGAAGGTTACAAACGAAACTAAAAAAATTCTTCACCTGCCTGAAGAAACTCCTATCTCCTGCACTGCTGTAAGAGTTCCTGTTTACAGAGGTCACTCTGAAGCGGTAGATATAGAATTTGAAGAAAGTATTACTCCTTCAGAGGTTAGAGATATATTAAAAGATGCTTATGGGGTAACCGTTATTGATGACATTGATAACTATGAATATCCGACAACAAGGGATGCTGACGGAAAAGATCCTGTTTATGTCGGCAGAATAAGAAAAAATATCGCTTTTGATAACGGTATTTCTTTATGGTGTGTTGCTGATAACTTGAGAATAGGGGCGGCACTAAACACTGTAAGAATTTGTAAAAAAGTTATTGAAATGGGATTATTTGGAAACAAATAGCAAATTTTTATATTTACAAGTGTTATATATACAACTAATATTTATATAGGGGAATAATATGCGAGTCAACAATGTTCAAACATGTCAAAGAAGTGAAATAGTAGCAACGAGCAGAAAACCTGTCTTTCAGGCAAAAACTGTAAAAAATACGGACTTTATAGAGCCACTATTACCAAAAGAAGTTATTGACCACTTTGGACTGAATATGGATACTGCAGTAAAATACAGAGGACAACAATCTTACACTCCGGCACCTGATAGCGTTGGGGAAAAACTGGCGGGGTATTTACACCAACTCCAAGTAGATTGGGAAACTCATATTGACCCTAAACACCCAAGGAAAAGTTTTGAATAACTAAAAAACGAGTGAAAAATCACTCGTTTTTTTTACAATCTTCTTTTATCCTTACACATTACCTGTTGAAGAGTTCCTGTCGTCTTCAAGTTGTTTTAGTTGTTTTGCATCAACCTTTTCGCCTTGAGCATAATTGTTCATTGTATTTGGAATATCAATTTCAACATTAACATCAGCATCAACCATATCAACATCGCCCTTTTGATATTCGTGTGTTTTACCGTCCTCTAACTTAACAGAAACCGCTCCTTTCAAGAAATTGATTAAGCAAACTCTGCCCAATCCGTCAGGAGTCATAACAGATGAACCAATAGGAGGCATCCCTTTTGCAGCGTTGATATATGTTGAATACTCATAAGTAAGACAACACAACAGTCTGCCACAAGTACCGGAAATCTTTGTCGGAGTAATAGGCATACCCTGATCTCTTGCGAGTTTGACATTTATCGGTTCAAATTTACGCTTAAAGGTATTACAGCAGAACGGTTGACCGCAAGGACCCGCCCCTTCCATAATAGAGGTTTCATCACGAACCCCTATATGACGCAAATCTATTCTCACACGTTTAAATGTTTGGGTTAAATCTTTTAATAATTCTCTAAAATCAACCCTTTCAGGTGCTGTATAATAAAAAGTTATTTTTCTTTTGTCAAAAGTTAATCTGCACTGGGTTAAATTCATACCCAATTTATGTTTTTCAACTAACGCTTTACATTTAAAGAAGGATTCTACCTCTTCTTTTTTTATTTCTTCCAATGTCTGCAAATCTCGTTGCGACATCACACGAACAAAATCAAAAGGTTGAGGCTTCGCTTTTGAATTTTCCCATATTTTTGAAATCTCTTGATTCACAAGAACAACTTTAAGGGCTTCTTCCCCTTTTTCTGTCCTTGCCAATATCATCTGACCGTGCTCTAATTTTATATGATCAGGCACATTCAATGGATTAAAACTATTTTTTAAATAATATACTGCATACTTAATTGTCATATACCACCATTATATTATAATCTCGCAATTAATGGGAAATTGATAATTAAAAACGAAAAATTATTTTACAATTTTAATAAACATCTTCGCTTTTTAATTTTCTGTTCATGAGTTTTGATAACACCTGTTCCGGAGTAATATCAGTATAAACCGCCTCATAAATAGCAGAAGAAACAGGAACATCTTCCCCTAACTTTTTCGCTAAATCACAAACAGCCTTTGAGGTCTTAACTCCTTCTGCCACAGAACCAAGTTCCGCCAAGATATCGTCAATCTTTTTACCCTTCCCAAGCATAGAGCCTACGGTATAGTTTCTTGACATAGGGCTTGAACAAGTAGCAATCAAATCTCCCATGCCTGATAACCCGTAAAGAGTAGAAGGGTTAGCCCCGAGTTTTACACTCACTCTGACAATTTCTGCCATACCACGAGCAAGCAATGTCCCCATACAGTTATCACCAAGATCCATAGCGTGTGCAAAACCTGATGCAATAGCAATAACATTTTTCAAACTGCCACCAAGTTCAACCCCGATAACATCAGGGTTTGTATAGAGTCTAAATCTGCCTGAAACATTGAGTGATTGCTGAACAAATTTAGCAGTTTCTTCATCTTCGCAGGCAACAGACGCAGCGGTAGGCTTACCCATAAGCACCTCTTTTGCAAGGGTTGGACCGGATAATATTGCTAATCTTTGATTAGGCAACACTTCCTTTATAACCTCTGACATTCTTTTTAAAGTTCCCAATTCTATACCTTTTGATGCATTTACAACAATTTGTTCATTTTTAATTCCTGCCGTCTTTAACTGTTCACAAACAGGTCTTACCCCGCTTGTTGCAACAACAGAAAGAATTATATCTGCATCTTTTATAGCAAGTGTTAAATTGTCTGTTATTTGAACTTTATCTTTAAGTTGAACCTCAAGAGGTTTTGAACAATGTTTGTTTTTAATCAAATCTTCGGATAAATCTGATGTTCTTCCCCAAATACATACCTCGTCAAAATTATCTGTTAACAACCATGCCAGAGTCAATCCCCAGCAACCGGGTCCTAATACTGTTAATTTCATACTGTTGCCTCTCCTAAAACTCTCCTCAATACCCCGTGGTATTTTCTTAATTCTGTTTTTGCATCTTCTATATCAATCTTTTTTACAATAGAAACTATTGCAGGCTTAATTTTCCAGTCACATTTTTGCAAAGTTTCAAAAGCCGTTGAAACATTTACCCCTGCTATTTCTGCCACAATTCTTATTGCTCTGTCTTTCAGTTTTTCGTTTGTTGCTTTAAGGTCAATCATAAAATTCTCATAGGTCTTACCTATTTTAATCATAGAACCTGTTGAAAGCATATTAAGCACCATTTTCTGAGCAGTGCCTGCTTTTAATCTGCTTGAGCCTGCGATAACTTCAGGTCCAACCTCAACACAGATAAGCGTTCCTACCTCATCAACTATTTTACCTTCCGAATTACATGTAATTCCGATTGTTTTACACCCAATTTCATCAGCATAAGCCAAAACACCCAGTAAATATTTAGGGTTACCGCTTGCAGAAATCACCACAGCAACATCTTTGTCAGTCAATATATGAGCATCTTCATAACCTGCATCATAGTTATCTTCTGCACCTTCAACCGCAAATCTCATTGCATCGTAACCGCCTGCAATTACACCCTGCACCATATCAGGCTCAACACTAAATGTCGGAGGGCACTCTGATGCGTCAAGAATACCTAATCTGCCTGATGTTCCTGCACCAAAATAAATAAGATGCCCGCCTGATAAGAATTGTTTTGATATAACATCTATCGCCCTTGCTATATTTTCTGCTTCATATTCAACAGCCTTTGCAACTATTTTATCCTCTTCATTCATTTTATGAACAATTTCAATAGTTGGTAACAAATCTATATCTTTAGTATTTTCGTTACGGTACTCTGTAATGATTTCAGACATAATAAACTCCTGTTTAGTGATAGATTAACCGAATTTTTATCTATATTTTATTATTTTAAAGCGGTCATTAAATTAGCCATTTCGATAGCGGATTTAGCGGCATCAGCCCCCTTATTGCCTGCTTTTGTTCCTGCTCTTTCAATAGCCTGTTCAATATTATCAGTTGTTAACACACCAAAAATAACAGGGACTTCCGTTTCAAGAGAAACTGCAGCAACACCTTTACTAACCTCAGCGCAAACATAATCATAATGAGAGGTTGACCCCTTAATCACTGCGCCCAGTGTAATAATTGCACTATATTTACCTGACTTTGCACATCTTTTAGCAACAACAGGTATCTCAAATGCCCCCGGAACACGAACTATATCGATGTCTTCATTATCTACACCATGACGTTGTAATTCATCAACAGCACCCTCTAACAATTTGCCACCGATAAAATCATTAAATCTTGATAATATGATACAAAACTTTTCGCCCTGCGTAGTTAGTAAACCCTCTATTGTTTTCATAATAAACCTTTCTTTTAAACCCCTAATAAACTGTATAATAATTTTATACCAGTATTAAGCAATTTACAAGCAAAAATAAGGTTATATTAAGAATATTGACAATACAGGCTACACTTTTACTTTAGCATATTGAGGATTAACGGCAAGCCACCTGAATGCCTGTTCAGTCGGTTCAGGCAAATCAATAACGTACGTTCCGCCGTAACGTCCTCTGGTAAACCTTAAAATTCCGTCTTTTGCAAGATTATTCAAAGCCTTTCGGATAATATTAGGACTAACATCAAGCATCTTTGAAAATGCACTGATTGACGGTAATTTTGAACCTATATCATAATCATTAGTAATTATATTTTTAATCTTATTTTGTATCTTTTGGTAATGATAAAACGCTGTTTCTTTTGCAGGAGCAAAAATTGACATTTCTCGTCTTGGCTCAAATGACGCATTTTGTGAGGTGTTTATTACTGTCGTACCATAAGCCCCCCTGCGTGCAAGAAGCATATTCTCTTTTACCAATAGTTGAACCGCATTGTGTATCGTTTTCATGCTCACATTAAATAATTTTGAAAGTTCTTCGTGAGAAGATAACTTATCACCTATCTTAAAATTCTCACATATATGCTTTTTCAAATCATCCTTTACTTTTAATACCAAAGATTCTTCATCCACATTTTCTTTAATACTAAATTCTGCAGATTTTACTATCAAATCCTTTTTTGAATTATATTCTAATATCCCGTCAGATATAAGCGAAATAATTGCATTTCTTACAGTGTTAAGAGTCATATCAAGTTCTTTTGATAACTGACGTGATACAGGAAGTTTATCACCACTGCTTAAATCGTTCACTCGGATATAATTCTTGATTTTTTCTTCTGCAATATCTTTTTTGGAAGTTCTTTTTCTTATATTTGACTCTACATCAGACCTGTCTTTTATAATAGAGCCTATACACTGTTTTGAATATATATAATCTTTATCCTCCAATATTCTCAAAACATTCTGTATAGTACCTAAACTGACACCTAAAGCATAAGCCAAATCAGCCTTTTTCGGTAACAGTTGACCTGAGGTAAATAAGTTATCGTTTATGCCGTTGTCAATAGTTTCCATAAACCATTTTGATAAAACCTCGGTTTTATTAACATTCTTTAATTCAGGTAACGATATTTTGAATAATTCTATATTAATTCTTTCTAATTCATTTTTTTTGTAGTTGATATATTTCATATTTTCTCCATTTTGCAGATTTTTATAAGTAACTGTTCACTAACCAAATATATGTTTAAAATACATTTACTCTTATAGTGTACCATAAATATAAAAACAAACATACTATGTTAAGATGATTTTACAAAGAGGGGGATAGGGGTAAATGAAATTTGGGTAACTACAATTAGGGCAAATATATTGAGTTCATAATATTTTACGCAAACAGTGTGCGATAAAGAAAAAAATAGAAAAATCATGCTTTTAGATGATTAAACTTGTAAAAGGGTAAAACCTATGCTAATATAAAGGTGTTAAAGTTCTTTGACAATTTAATATTGTTAACCATATAGAGTGCATGAGGGACAGGCCCTGTGATTGCACAGCAACCTTCGTATATACGAGTGGTGCTAATGCCTGAACGGTGAAAACCTACGATGGATGAATGTTAAATTGTTTTTATATTATATTTTATCCGTCATGACTATGGTGGATGTTAAATTGCGTTTTTATATTCAATATTCACTTACCAAAATTGTTTTCATTATAGCAGGGAACTCTTTTTGCACTCTTTTTCAGACACTACAAATAAAAAAAAAAGGAGGCAAATATGAACTTACTAACTAAAACAAAAGCGGATATTCTTAAATTAACCGTACCTGAAAGAGAATGTTACAGTGCAGGCGAACTATTCCCAAACATCTTTGACGAGGATTCATCAAAAGAATTTAGAGAAGGAATGATACTAACTGCAAAAATTATGTATTTAGGCAACTTTAAAGTAAACAGCAGCGTTTTTCCAAAAATAAAATGCCCTGTTTGCAACAAAGAAGAAAGCCTTATCCCTTATTTTTGCGGAGCATCTGTTCTTTCAGGTGCGCATGTAATCAAATTCTATTGCACAGAATGCAAT
>CAMHDG010000060.1 GCA_946183815.1 uncultured bacterium
AAAAGATTTAGAAAAATGTTTTAATCATTTTGAATAATTTTGTAAACAAATCTTAATATATATCATTATTTAGGCAATTTTCATTTTCAGATTTCTTATACATGGTATGAAGGTTGTAGGAAATAGTGTGATTATTAATAATATGAACAGGGTAAGAAACTTGTTCAAATCTACCCCAAAACCCGCTGTTTTACAGGAAAAAGCGGAGCAACTTTCTTATGAAAAAATATTAGAGATATTAAGAAAGGCAGATAATTTTGTTGAACCTGCAAAAAGAGATTTTGACTCAACAAAAACTATGTTTGAATACGCAAAGCAAAGATGTATTGAAACACTCAAATCAAAAAACTCCGAGCACGCAGTTATTATGAATACAAAAACGAACAAAGTTTTAGGCGAATTTATCGGAGATTCTCAATGTGTACCGATGTCAACCTTCAATGACTTAAACATAGATAAATCCGATATTGTTGTTATGCATGGTCATCCAAAGAATTTTCCTCTCAGTTATGCCGATGTATCTTTTTTAAGAGATACAGGAATAAAATCAATAATCGCTGTTGATATTAATGGTGAGTTTTCTTTTGTGGGAAGAAAATACGGACTTGAAAAACCAAAATCAAAAATAGGTTTAATAAATCTGTATAACAAAAAATCAGAAACTAATCGTGAAAAACGGGCATTTTTAAGTTATAGTGCGACATCTTGCGAAGATGCCGAGTTCTTTAGAAACGCAAAATTAGAAGAAGGATGGAAATGTGCCATCCATGATACTCTCGAAACATACATTCCATCGATGAATTTGAGGTATGTAACAAATTATGATTATTTAAAAAATACAAAGAAATAGAGGTAAACAATGAACATTATTACAAATCAACCAATCAACAGTATTTACAAAGCAAACAATATTTCAAACAATAACAGCAGACCTTCATTTACTGCAAAACCCAAAGCACCGACAGGCGCACAGGTAAAAAAAGGACTTAACGTGGCACAAAAATTATACGGTATGATTTTTACCCCTATGGGTGAAAAATTAAAAATGATAAAAGATGGTCATGCGTTTACCGAAATGAAATTAAATAATCCTAACATTATTTTTGGTAAAAAATATAAACTTTATTCTCGTGAACCGGAAATGATTGTCAGAAATGACATGAAATCAAAAATTCAAACAAGACTGACCCCAAAAGGTGAAACTAATGATGTCTTAATAAGAGATTTTCATGCACCTGAACACGAAGTTTCTGTCGGATACAAAAACGTAAACAAAAAATTTGATATTTATACTAACGATAGAGCCGTTTTCTGGAGTGGTGGAGATTATAAAGGAGATGTTGCTATAAAATATGGGGACAAACAAATTAACATCTCTAATGAAGAAAGAGAAAGAATTTTAGGTGAGTTATCAGAATCAACCTCTAAAAAATATAATCAAAGCATAAAAGAATTGACAGGGTTAGGTTATGAAAAATTCCAAGAATATATCACAAAATATTATCAAGACCCTGAAATCATAGGTCAGTCCATTCTATCATCACCTGCAAGTTTAGAAAATCAGGTTACTAAAATCCCTTCTTCTATGCCTTATGGTATTGAAGAAATTATGAAACACATGAAATAAACATGTTAAATAAATTGTTACAAAAAATTCTCATAAAAAGGCAATTTTTATGAGAATTTTGTTTTATATAATATGTGTAGTTATGAAGAAAAGGTGTGTATTATGAATGGAATAGGAATCAACCCAAATGTAGCAGGTGTAACTCCAAGAGTTAGTTTTCAGGGTGCGACAAGAATTGTTGGTAAAAGACCTGACGTAAAAGAAACCTATAAAACTTTAAAAAATTCAAAATTAGGTCAGTTCATTATGGATAAGGCAGGTAAAGCGATTAAATTTGTTACGGATAAAATAGCCGAATACGGCGGGTTTAAAGGTATCGTTAATACAGTTAAAAACTTTGTCAAAAACATTGATAAAAACGGTGTTGTAAAAAAAGGAATTGATTTTGTTACCGAAAACTTTAACAAAATAGCAAACAATGAAACTATCAAAAAAATAGTTTCGTCAGTGATAGATGTGTTTAAAAAAGCACCAAAGACTGTATAATAGATAAAATCAGTCGGCTTTAGCGACACTCTAAACCACATCAAATAATAATAAAAAAGTCGAACCTCGGTTCGACTTTTTCATTTTACATCTTTTTTTCCTGCCAAATATTATACTGTTTCTCTTTGGTATGCAGCATCTTGGAATAACAAGCCTGCAATATCCATCAATTCAGGGTCGCCATCAGCGATAGCATCTAATGCACTGACACCTGCACCAACTCTTGTTGCTGTACCGTTACCATAGTTATCAAGAGTGTACATTGCTGTTAATTCGTCAAACCCATCGAGTTCATCAATATCAAAATCAGCATCAGCCATTGCCTCAATACCGCTAACAGTTGTTGCCATAGTATCGGTCATAGCCATATCTGTTAAACCTTGTAAATCAGCATCAGTAAATACAGCATCAGTTTGATTACCTGTTGAGAAGGTTGCACCTAATAACTCTTTGTAATCAACATCTCCTGTTGACTCCACTTGCGGTTTATTTGGATTAGACACATAATTAATTGGTTTTGCACCCTTTTTGTTTAGTTGATTTAGGTATGATGCTAAATAATTATTACCGTCTATGCTAAAACCGTTACCCATTTATATTCTCCTTAAATATTTCCTATGTATATATAAAGGATATAAAACTAAAAAAATTGCCTTGTTCTTTTCATGTTAGTTAACATTTCTTAATAAAATTGGATAAAAGCCTGAAAAGTGGCTTATGTAGATAAGGTAAGAAAAAAATTAATATTTCTTAATGAGAACTAACATGCCTGCATTGTTCTTGTTATCATGTGTTAGGAAAGAGAAAATGAAAATACTATCACGAATTTTTATAGCATTTATATTAACAACCACAATATTTCTGCCTGTAATGGCGGAGGGTTATACTGCACTTGTAATACCAAACAGCAGTGTTGTGCCAAAAAGAATTAACAAAGTGTATAATACGGATATCGAAAAACTGCTTGCACGAAAGATAATTGATAAGATGGAAAAGGCAGGCTCTGATTATGCACCAACACTTGATGTTATCAGAATATCAATAATTAATAATTCTGATTTTAATAAAAACTCAAAAGAGCCAATGGAAAATGTTAAGACACTTTCTAAAGCCTATGGGATAGCGAAGGTTGTGCTAATTTCGTCAAAAACAGAGATTATATCTGCTAACGAGCAAAAAGAGTTTTGGAACAAAATGAACTTGCCTGTTCTGACTCAACCTGAGGCGAATATTAAAGTCACAACAACAATTAAATTGTATAACTCAAAAACGGATGAGATAATATATAGTGATGTTTTCTATAAAAAATTAAACGTAACGGGGAACGATTTGAATAACGAACAAAGGAAGTTATGTGCGTTAAATGAATATTATGACGAACTTTTGCCAAGATTATTTGATGGTATGAAAGAGAGCAAGGAAACTCACGCAAAAATTATATCAACCTCAGATGTGCCGAAAATAAAGACTAACGAGGCAACACCTGTTCTTATGTATAAACCGATAATAAAAGAAAAAACATCAGAAAAGACAACAATAACAAGAAAAGTTAAGCCTGATTTGGCAGTAAAAGAAAATGTAACTGCTGAAAAAAAAGAAGGGTTTATGACAAAATTTAAAGGTTATTTCAAACATAAATATGCTAATAAAACGAAATCTTCAGACAAAAAAGTTGCAACAAAGTCAGAAAAAACTAACGTCAAGCCTTTTGTGGTAAAGAAAAACATAATCAAAAAAGTATCAAAAGAAAACGGATTTAATACCCAAACGAAATCAACAAAACTAACTAAAACAGAAAAGACAGCCGGAAAGAAAATCAGTGTTGGTAATTCTATCAAGACAAAATACAGTGATATCAAATCAAAATATATATCAAATAAATTATTAAAAGCAAAACAAAGCGAAGAGAATGTAAAATATTCTGCGGTAATCACTCCGAATGAGGATAATACATCGTCAGCGAACAGATATATTCAGACACGACCACGTACAAATGCGAGGAATTTTTCCCCTCATTTTAGTAACGAAGTTAACGATATTTAGGTAATTATAAAAATTTGTTGACTTAAAAACATGTTCTTGATAGACTTAAGGGGTAAATATATAGGGTAGAAAAAATTTTACTCTTTATAGTCGAAAATTAAATAGATTATGCGCTTGTAGCTCAGCAGGTAGAGCACTCCCCTTTTAAGGGATAGGTCGCGCGTTCGAATCGCGCCAAGCGCATTTTTTCATGGCTAAACGAAGTAAATTTATCTGCTCAATCCTGTCACTGTATGATTTTTATTTAAGGAAAATCTTATGCAAATTTTATCAAAAATAGTGGAAATACCGAACAATAATGAACCCTCGACGGAATATATAGAGGCAGAATTAAGGAAAAAAGGGTTTGACCCTCTTCGTTGGGCTATTGTAGAGGTTACAAAAGATAATTTTGTAATAAATCTTGCTTATAATAAGTAATCCAAAAAACCTTGTGAATGTTTTACAAGAACAATCTGGCTGATTTGATGAAAAAAGGAACTTATATACTTAATTAACCATTTGTTACTAATAATTATTTAAGGTAATTATATATAGTTGCAACAAAAAAATAACAAATAAACTTTATGAAAAAATACGTTTATGGTATATTATCTCTATACAATTAACAACAAAGAAAGAAGGAAGAATAATGACAAGTATGACAATGGAAAAAAGCATTTTAGACAGATCAGATATTAAAGATATCGGACTTGCCGAACAAGGCAAAAATAATATTGAATGGGCATTAAAAGACATGCCTGTATTAAGAAAAATAGAAGAAAGATTTATTAAAGAACAACCGTTCAAGGGTATGAAACTATCTGCTTGTGTCCACATCACCAAAGAAACAGCGGCATTATGCACAGTGATGAAAGCAGGCGGAGCAGACGGTATTTTGGTTGCATCTAATCCGTTATCAACTCAAGATGATGTAGCAGCAGCATTAGTTAAATATTGGGGAATCCCTGTTTTAGGTTATGCAGGCGAATCTGTAGAAACATACAGAAATCATGTCAGAGCAGCATTAGACCACAACCCTAATATCATTATTGATGATGGTTGTGATATCGTAGCAACTATACACGATGAAAGACCTGAACTTACAAAAACAATTTGGGGTTCAACAGAAGAAACAACAACCGGTATCATCAGATTACAAGCATTAGAAGCACAGGGCAAACTGGGTTTCCCTGCTGTTGGTGTTAATACAAGTATGACAAAACACTTGTACGATAACAGATATGGTACAGGACAAAGTGCTATGGATGGTATTATGAGAGCAGCAAATATTCTTATCGCCGGCAAAACCGTTGTTATTTCAGGTTACGGTTGGTGCGGCAGAGGATGTGCTTTAAGAGCAAAAGCAATGGGTGCAAATGTTATTGTTTGTGAAGTTGAACCGCTTAAAGCACTAGAGGCTGCTATGGAAGGTTATAGAGTTATGCCTATCGCTCAAGCAGCAAAAGAAGGCGATATCTTCTTAACAGTTACAGGTGACAAACACGTTGTTGATATTCAACATATTATGGATATGAAAGACGGTGCTATCCTTTGTAACGCCGGTCACTTTAACCATGAGGTTAATATACCTGATTTGGCTCAATATACAACAGAAATTAAAAGAATCAGACCTCACATGGAAGAATATAAACTTAACAACGGAAAATCAGTTTACGTTCTTGCAGAAGGCAGACTTGTTAATCTTGTTGCTGCGGAAGGTCATCCGGCATCTGTTATGGATATGAGTTTTGCAAACCAAGCGTTAGGTATTGAATATATCGTTAAAAACCATGGTAAGTTAGAAAATAAACTTCACACTCTACCTCTTGAGGTTGATGAAAAAATCGCTTCTTTAAAATTGGAATCTATGGGTATTAAAATTGATACTCTTACTCCAGAACAAGAAGAATATCTCAACAGTTGGAAATAAGGGGTAAATATAAAAGTCTTAAATAAAAGCGGAAAATATTTTCCGCTTTTATTTTTTTTATAATCTTTTATTTGATTTATAAAACATATTTGCTATATTTACCCTACTCTTCAGTAATATCCCAGAGTTCCAGTATATCTTCATCAATATCATCTAAAAATCGAGATGGTTTAGATAATACCATATCCATAGAATAGTCATACATATTCACAGGATAAGTTATGTATAAATTATTTTTTGCCCTTGTGGTTGCAACATACATTAGTCTTAATTCTTCGTCAAGTTCTTCCGGCGAATTAAAAGAGTATGCAGACGGAAATCTTCCGTCAACCGCCCCGATTATAAATACGCTGTCCCATTCAAGCCCTTTTGCAGAATGGATAGTTGATATCGTTAAACAATCATCTTTTATATTATTTTTATACATCCCCTCAACACTTCTGTCAGGTGGTTCAAGTGCTAAATCACTCAAAAAATCTGACAACTTTTTATACTGGGTTGATAAATACATAAAATGCTCTAAATCTTTCTCTCGTTTAGTATAATCGTCATATTTATCTTTCAGGATAGGCCTATAATAGTTAATTATATCCTCAACTATATCTTGTAAACCCTTGGGAGAAATTTGTTCTCGTTTAAGAACATCAAAAAGCGGTTTAAAATTTGAACTTTTTTTAGATAATTTATCAGGTAAAAGTTTTACGTCAAACTTTTGTTCTGATTTTATTATCGGAATTATTTGATTAACAGTTTGTGAGCCAACCCCTTTCAATAAAAGTAGAATCCTACTTAAACTTACCTCGTCATCAGGGTTAAGAATTACTCTTAAATGGGCAACAATATCTTTAATATGAGCGGTTTCCATAAATTTTGGACCGCCAAATTTTTGGAATGGAATCCCTCGTTTTGAAAGTTCTATCTCAAGATTAAAAGACATTCTTGAATTGCGGGCAAGCACGCAGATATCAGTTAGTTCAACCCCTTCATCCAACAGTTCTAACACCCTTTGACAAATGAAATCTGCCTCCATTTGTGAATCTTTGGCACAGATAAGTGCAGGTTTTATCTCTGATTTTTTTTCTGAAAAAAGTGTTTTTTCAAATTTTTCTTTTGCCTTTTTGATAATATTATTAGTAAGGTTCAATATTGGTTGGGTACTACGATAGTTTTGTTCAAGTTTTACTATTTTTACCCCATCAAAAAGTTTTGGGAAATCCATAATGTTTCTGTAATTTGCCCCACGAAATGAATAAATACTTTGTGCATCGTCACCAACAGCCATTACGTTATTATGTTCAGAGGCTAAAAGTTTTATAATATCTGCCTGTAAAGTATTTGTGTCTTGATATTCGTCAACAAGAATATATTTATATTGATTAGATAATTTTTTACGGATATTTTCGTTATCCTCCATCAAAAATTTAAGATACAAAAGCAGGTCATCATAGTCAAAGAGGGAGTTTTCACGTTTATAATTAACATAATTTTTATGAATTTCTATAATTTGTTCAGAACAATGTTCAAACTGTGAAAATTCATCTTCTATAATTTTTTTTGTTGGAATTTCTTTGTTAACGCTTTTTGAATAAATCTCTAAAATTGTGCTTTTTTTAGGAAATCTTTTTTCTTTTTTAGGGTAAAGTTTAGAGGTAATATGGTTGATAACATCTTCCGCATCAGCACTATCCATAATAGTAAAGTTATTTTTTAACCCTAAAACTTTAGAGTATTTTCTCAAAATCATATTGGCAAAAGAATGGAAAGTCCCGCCTGCAACATTTTCGCATCTGTCATCAAGCACTGTTGCTGCTCTGTTGAGCATCTCCGCAGAGGCTTTACGGGTAAATGTCAGTAATAAAATATTTTCCGGTTTCACACCATCTTCAATAAGACGTGCCACACGATAGGTCAAGGTTTTGGTTTTGCCTGAACCTGCACCCGCAATAACAAGCACTGCACCATCTTTCACCTTTACCGCTTCCAGTTGGGCTTCGTTTAGTTCATGTTCATAATCAACCTTATACGATATTTTAGAAGATGTACGTTTCTTTAATACATATTTCCTGCGCTCAGGTTTACTCTCTTTTTTAGCAACAATATCATTTGTCATAATATTATATTAGCATAAATTATTGTTTAGAGGCGAACGTAGTGAGCCGATATTTGTAAAAGTGATTAA
>CAMHDG010000061.1 GCA_946183815.1 uncultured bacterium
CTGCAGAGGTTGCACTCATTGTATCTACAAGAGAGCCTTCGCCAACATTTATTGTAACAGGTGTTTTACTGTCAGAGGTGAGGTTTACCTTTGATACATTTATCGCCCCTGTACCCTCAACACTTTCCGCTGTTACCTTATCACTTTCTCCGTTTTTTAAGTCTATATCTATTGCAAAATTGGATGTTGTATCATCTGCAAGAGATAATGATTTAAGTGCAAGTGTACCTATTTTGTTATTTGCGATTGACGTACCTGCGTTAGCAGAAAGCGAAAGTTTCATATTTATAAGAGCATCTTCGTTTTCAAAAACAAGTGTTCCTGTTCCGTTATGATTAAATGTAATCTCACTATCTTGTGCGATAGCAGTTTCCTCTTTTATAATAACATTTCCTGATGTTGTAATCTCACCAACACCGCTTATATAGTCATTTATTGTAATCTTTCTGCCTTTATTTGCCTGAAGATTTAATGTTGCATTATTCATGTGAATGGCATTTGATTTTTCGCCTGCTTTATTGTTAGAGAAGGAAACATTTTTCTTGATAGCAAAGATATTTGTAATACTGTCACTATCAAGATATAAAGCCCCACCTGCATTATTGGCAATATTATTTGTGAAACTTGTATCTGATATCTGAACGAAAGATTTTTCTCCAACATAAATAGCCCCGCCATTATTTGCTACATTATTCTTAAAAGAGGAACTGTTTATTGATAAAACAGAGTTGTCGTCAACATAAATAGCCCCGCCACTGCCTGTCATTGCATTATTACTAACAAAGGTTGAACCTGTTATTATCGTTGTACCGCTATTATAAACAGCACCGCCGTTTATCGCTGTATTATCGTAAGAAACCGTTTTTGATGGGGATTTTCCAAAGTTTGATTTTTGTACTCTTAAAACCCCCTCATTATATATTGCACCACCTGCTTCCCCGCCTGCGTTTTGGTAAAATTTAGAACTAATAACGGTTGTATCAGCATCTTCTGTATTGTAAACTGCCCCGCCTCTTGTTGCTTTGTTTTCAGTAAAAGTTGATTTTGAAACACCTAAAAGGTTTTCATTATAAATTGCACCGCCCTCTCTTGCCTCATTATAAGCAAATTTTGATGATGTGAGTCCGCCTGTGATTACATTTTTACTGTTATAAGTAACTATATCGCCTGTATTATAAACAGCGCCGCCTCTGCTTGTCGCTTTGTTATAATAAAATTTTGACGATTTATCGGTAAAGTTTCCGCTATTATAAACAACTGCACCATTAGAAGCCTCGTTATAGTATTTATTACCCGCTTTATCTGTCAAACCATAAGTATTGCTTTTTGAGTTCAACTTGCCTGCGTTGTATATAACACCACCATTTGTTGCGTTGTTATTTGCAAATTTTGATGATTTTACCGTTGTTACATTATATGGAACATTTTCTTGTGGGAGTGCTTTATAGCCAACATACAACGCTCCTCCGTTTATTGCACTGTTCCCTTTTTCAGTAGCAGAGCCAAAATTTGATGTTGAAATATTTACTTTACCTTTTTCTACATAAATAGCCCCGCCATTTTCGCCAGCCTTATTTTCATAGAAATTGTTTTTGGAAATACTTACAGTAATTTTCTTTTCAGGTGAAGAATTAACATAAATAGCACCACCTAGTACAGATTCATTTTCTCTGAAATTATCAGAGGTAAGTTTTGTCGTTCCGCCTGCATAAACTGCGCCTGCTTTTGAGTCTGCGTCATTGTTTACAAAATATGAATTTTTAATCGTTGCTTTTCCTGTATTATAGATAGCCCCGCCGACATCAGCAGTATTTTCGTAACTGCCACGTTTATCGGTTGCCTTACCATAGTTCACATAATTTGTACTAAATGTTCCGCTGTTATATACAACCCCGCCATACCTTGCAGTAAGATTGTTGAAAGCGTTTGAATAATTCTTTTTCTTTCCGTTATAAGACAGAGAACCTGAAACATTTTTTATACCTGACCCGTCACCATCGGTTTCATTTTCAAGCAAATCTATTTTGGTAAGTTTTATTTTTCCGCCGTAATTTACAAACGCACTCTTAAACCCTGATATTATAAAATTACTTGCCGTAAAAGTTTTCTTTGACCCAAGTGCATTTGGAGTATCCTTTATTACAAAACCCTCAATTTCATTTGGGGTATAAATTGTTGAATATGTATCCCCTTTAAGAGTAAACTTTTTAGGATAAACTACTCCTGAAAAATTACCTGTGCCATAATTATAAAGATTTTTACGGATTTCTGGTTCATTATACAGTTTATAAGTTTTATTTTTGGTATCAAAAATTGCCTGAACCAAAGGGTCACTGCTGCAATCAGGATCAAAACCTGCAATCATTGAACCATTAAGCCCCATTTTTGCATAAATAGGTTTATCGTCAACATAATATAATACAAGCCCGTCTGTATATATTATTTCACCTGTTTCTTCATCTATCTCGTAAAACTGAATAAAATTCTTTGACTCACTTCTTACATCAAGCAATTTTATTCTTATGGAATCGACATCAGGCATCATTCCGTCTATGTAGTTAAAATTGTCTTTTGAGATAAGGATAACCCCGTCACCCTTATTCTCTTTAACTTTATCGGTTGCGATTTTATCAGACTCTCCACGCATTAAATCAACATCAAAGTTATATTTTGTATCAGCATTAACAACTAAATCTGAAGCGTATATCGTATTGCATTTTCCGTCATTCAAATCAAATGTACCACCATTAAGAGATAATTTTGCAATCGGCTGGGTTGCTGAACCTATGTTTTGCGGAAGAACGATTTTAACAGTTCCTGCGTTTTCAGAACCATCATTGATATTCAGATTTAACAATGATTTGTCACCTGTTGCAAGTCCTGAAAGTAAGTTTATGGAATGACCGTTTCTTGCATATAAATTGAGAGTCTGCTCTCTGTTTGCATCCATATAAATATCGTTTGGCGCACCTGTTGGCGTTGTGTCATTTTTATTTTGATAATTTTGGGAGAAAATAGTATCCATATTTTCCGCAATAACAGTAACATTATTTTTTGAATAAACAGCCCCTCCAAGACCCTCTGCAAAGTTATCGGATATAATAACATCTTTTAAAGTGGCAGTTGTTTCACTGTCAGTTGAATTCATAAATATAACCGAACCACGTTTTTCACTACGTTCGGTATAATCAATAATAACATCTTCGTCAATAGGTCTGTATTCATTATATCCTTTTGTTCCTGCCCCTGTTATTTCAACATTTTCTACCGTCAAAAGTGTTTTTTCCGGAGAGTCTATTTCAAACCCGCCAAATTTAGCCATATTCATTTTTGCTCTTACATTTGCCTCTTTAAGAGCATCACTTGTTGTTACAATATAAACCCCCGGTTTCGTTGAACCCATATTTACAGGTAATTCGTACGCTTTATCAACACTTCTTTGGGTAAAAATAAATTTTCTGTCTTTTGAATAATCAACTTCCCCAGGGTATTTTGACATTTGGTTTAATTCTACAATACCGTCATAGACAGGGTTTTTCTTTACTAAAACTCCTCTGTCCGTTGATTCAAGGTGAACTTCGCCTACAAAGAAATCATCAGTTATTGTGTAGTTATAATAATCAATATAAAATTTGAAAAAATCGTGTCCGTCAAGAGCGTTTGTTAAATCAAGAGTAACATTTGACGGTGCGTTAAGAAGAGTTATTTCTCTTTGACTTTTTGCACCAACAGGGGTGTTTGCATCAAGTGTTTCAAAACCGTTAATTGCCAATATTCTTACAACCCCTTCAGAATTATCTCCTACATTTATAACATCAGATGGTGAGGTTGTGCTTGCAAAATCTATATCTAAAATAAACCCTGCACTGTCACTGTTTGAGATATATGTATTGATATTAAACGGTTGGTCAATAACCCCTATTGTTCCGTCTTGGGACATTGATAAGTCAACGACACCATTATTATGAGTAAATACAGAACTTGCAAATGTATCTCTGCCGATAGTTAATTTGCCTGAATTAAGAGTAAACGAATTTGCTCCACCCTCTTGAGCAAGGTTAACAAGCCTTGCAAATCTCATATCGGTATATATTGCATCACTGCTTGTTACCACACTGCCGAGTCCTGATATTTGAACAAGATGATTATCATCTTTACCAATATATGTATTCCCTGAAAGTTCTATTATCCCGTCATTTTTTATTGAACTATACAGTTTTGAGGACTTGTCGCTGTCAGAGGTTACATAAATATAATCGTCATTTCTTAAGGTGTTTTGCCTTGTTTCAGGGGTTGCAAATTCTACATTGTTTAGTTTTATTCTTCCCTTTATGTTTGAAATAGATTCTTCGTTTTCGTATATTTTGACATTGTTCAATATAACGCTGAAATAAGGATTACCCTCACTGTCTGTTTCAGGTACATCAACGGCATTTGATTCCAGACCCAAATTAGCATAATTCAAATGGAGATTGTTTAATATAAGTTGAGTGTCTTTGCTTGCGAGATAAAATCCTTTTTTGCCTGCTATATCAAAGACTGCGTTATTACCGTTTACGGTAAATTTACCAATGGCAGTTTCGCCTATATCTTCTCTTGAGGTGTATAAATCACCAGTCATGTTAAATATTCTTGTTGTTTTAATATCCTCGTCAGTAAATCTGTTGATTGCACTCAAAGGATCTTCTCTTGTTAAAATACCTATTATAAATGAATCTTTAGTATCATTAAGAGCAAACCCTATTGTTCCAATGAAAGAATTATCTTGAACAGTATATTCATTTTCGCCTGTCTTATAATCTTTTTTTATGGTTGTATATTCAGGGTTATCGGGGATTTCATAAACCATTTCTATTTTAATATCACCAACAACTCCGCTACTATCAGGTAATCTTTTTAATATTTCTTTTGTAACAAAACCATCCTGAGTATTTTGGGCAATATAGTTTGCAACCTCAAAAAACTCATCACGATTTATTCCCAAATCAGTTATCTTAATAGTACCTGTTGAATCTCCGTAAACAGTGATTGTATCGTAATCAAATTTTGCCTCATCGCCATTTTTATATGCTCTGAAATCTAAAAGATATTCTGTTGTACTTAAAGAGGTTAATTTATTAAACACATAGTTTTTATATTCTCCGTCTTTAGCGCTAAATATTGATTTTTCAATACGAACAGTCGTGTTTTCGTCAGCAAAAGTTCTTTCGCCTGATACAAGGTTAACATCTGATACATTAACATTAGCGTTAACTAAACCATTAAGGGTTTCGCCTGTGGTATAATCTTTCACATCGGTAAAGTTGAGATAAGCCCCGCCTTCACCGCCTTGAAAAGTCAGTTTATATGTGGTTGTTCCGCCTCGTGTTACAACACCGTCAGCAATGTTCCCACCGTCAAAACTGTCTTTTATATTTAAGGTTGCACCGTTAGATATATTAAAGTTAAGATTAACATTACCATAAGTTGTATCAGCAAAAATTGCGTTTGATTTTTTGCCTGATGCGTCAAGAACATAGTTTCCGCTAAATTCCACAGGGTTTAGTTCATCTAATGAATAAAATCTCAAATCATTCGTTGTATAAATAGCACCACCTAAAGCAATTCCGTTTTCTGCTATTGCGCAGTTGTCTATGAAAGAAGATGTAATATTTGAAATTGAGCCTTTATTTGCCTGACCGTTTATTCTAACGTATGAATTTGATATGGCACCGCCAAAAGAGTTACCGTTTTGAGAGGCGGCACTATTTTCTATAAAATCACCTGTTATATATTGAATTTCACCGGTGTTATAAATTGCTCCGCCATTAGCATCTGTATCAATCGCATTTACGCTGTTTTGGGTAAAATCACCTGTAATACTTGATATAAGAGAATGGGCTTGACCCCTTGAATAATCAGTATAGTTGACAATAGCACCGCCTGATACTATTGATGAGTTTTGAGTAAAATTACCTTTTATGTTTGTGACAAAAGGGGCAAAATTGCCGTCAGAATACACATAGATTGCACCACCTGATACTCCTGCCGTATTATATGAAAAATCGACATTATTCAAATTCATAAAAGAATTACCAAGCATATAAACAGCACCACCTGAGCCACTTGCAAAGTTTCCCATGACAGTATCGTCAACTTTTTGTCCTATCTGTCCGTTTGTGTAATCTAAAACAGAATTTGAGTTATTAAGATTGAAAACAGAACCGTTTGAAGAGGTATTTGCTCCTCTATATGCTACGTTAGAAACTATAACATTTGAACCTATCCCAAAATCTATACCCGAATAACCTTTGTAATCAATTACGGAATATTTACCTGCCCCATCCGTTACCCCTTCAATAGAAAGAGAAGAAAGATTTGCATTTAAACCGGAATTTGTGGTTGCTTCATATACATTGTCATAATTATTAAAAATAAAGTGCCTGTCATATTTTGTTCTGTATGTGTTCAAAGAGTTTAGATTATCTTGCTTTCCTTCATCGACAATACCTGTAATATCAACTGTATCGTGATAAGTTGAAGTTGTTGATAAGGTCATATCATAAGAATATTTATGAACATCCGAATCCCAGTTCAGAGAAGATGATACATTTGTAAAAGAACCTTCCCCTGTATCTTCACCGGATTCTAAAGTTAAATATAATTTATCTAAATTTGAAGAATTTGACCTTAAAAACCGGTAACTGCCTTCTTTTATTCCGTCTAAAAATACGATATTGTGAACCTTAACTGCTCCTGCTGACGGTGCACCGACAGATAATGTATCATAGTCTGATGTATCCCATACCTCAAATTCAAAGTTAGGGTTTGCTCCCTGAGCGTCAGATTTTAAAGATGCAAATGAATAATCAGCGGTATTATTATCTGAAAGAGAAATTATTGTATCGCCTTCAATATTTACAGCAGAGGTTGAAAATGTATTATTTGCGATAAATAAATTTATATCTTTTATTGAAACATTTGCGTTTTCTATTTTGTTATTAAGTTTAATAACACTATTCATATCCCCTGTTAAATCGACATTATAACGGTAATATGTTCCGCTTATTCTGTCATTTTTTCCGTCAATTATATCGTCAATAACCCAAGAGCCGCCGTTTTGAGCGTTTATTGTAAGAGTGGCATCAATATTGTCAACATAGATTGCCTGTTGTTTTTCTGTCCCGTTAGAGATTACGGTGTTACCGCTAATTTGTAAATCATCACCGTCTGTTGTCAGGGTGACATTTGAAGTTGTATAAATCGCACCTGCATTTTTTGACTCAACAGAAGTAATTGAATTATTTATAAGGTTACCTGATATGGTTAGTTGCCCTGTATTATAAATAGCCCCGCCCGTAGCAACCCCTGTTGATACGACACTATTTCCTGTTAAATCTACGTTGTTTAAATTTGCAATACCATTGTTATACAAAAAACTACCGCTTAAATCAGAAAAGGTGTTTTTGATAAGTAAGTTTCTTAAGTTAAGTGATATTCCGCTATCTACAATGAAACCTGAATATTGTCCGCCATAATCGATTATACTTTTTATCGTCTTATCATTATTTACTTTTCCTATAACAGACATAAAATATGGAGCGGTTAAACCTGTGGATTCTTCCACAGTATAAACAGTATCGAACGAATCAAAAACATATTCTCTTGGGGAATAATCTGCAATATTTACATCTCGCAAATCATCAGCAAAGGCATAAGAGCAAATATCATTCGGTGCGAATGACATAAAACCTGCCGAAAAAACTATACATAGTACTTTTGCAAGAATTTTTTTATTCTGCATCAATATTCTCCAAAAGATAAACATAACTCATAAAATGTACTCTGCTATCCTGATAAAAACCTCATTAATCTTTTCTCGATTGCATACTTATATTATACATTATTTTTTGGCTTTTTTCATTATTTTTCACAAATTTTGATATAAATATTAATAAATAAAAATACAAAAGCCGAAAGGCTCACAAAATGAGCCTTTCTTTTTGACTAATATTGGATGTATTAGAGTTTTAAAAGTCTTATTTAAGAGCAGATAATAGGATATTTAAGAATATCTGCAACTAATCTGTCAACATAAACTCTTTCGCCAGTTCTGGGGTCAATA
>CAMHDG010000062.1 GCA_946183815.1 uncultured bacterium
TAATTGTAAAAATCTTGATTTAACTGTTATAAATTTAATAAAAAAAGCCAAAATCATGCCTGACGAATTACAAAAAGAACTCAATAAAATCGAGTTTAAGTCCGGTAATGCAACAATAATTGCAAAAGCAAGAAACAGCAGGTTTGATGCAAATGTCGGGGTTAAAGGTATTCAATTAGAGTATGCACTCCCTAACGGCAAAGAGATTGTAAAAGCACCAATAAAAGTAATGAGCGGGCAAATAGATGTCAAGAATAATCAGGTGAACTTGAACAGATTTAACTGTCTAATTGACGATATGCCAATATTTTTATTCGGAAAAATAAATAATATCTATACCTCACCGCAGTATGACATCCATTTCCATTCAAAAATTGCCCAAAAAGTATTTGACAGATACTGGAATTCAAACAATATTTACCCGATAAAAGTAAACGGTGATATTTTATGTTCATCAAATATTACAGGTAACAAAGCACATACAAGAGTAAAATCTGATATTAAGATGGAAAAAAATTCTAATATATATTATATGGGTGCTACGGTCGGTGATACGTTAAACCCTGTTACCGTAAATGTTGATGCTGATATAGATAAGTCAGGTTGGATAAAACTAAACCGTTTCAGATACAACAAACTTATTTCTTCTCAAAATAATAAATCAAATGAAGTGCCTGTTCTTAATGTTAATGGGCAGATAAAGGATTTAGGCAAAATTTATGCACTAAAAAATCTTGTTGTTAAGACAGAGAACCCTGCTAACGCTAACTTCTTTAATATCATTTTCAAAAAACCGACTATTAAAAGCGGAAACTTTACATCAGATTTAAAGATAAACGGTACATCAAACAGACCAAAGATTGTTGGGAAATTCTATGCTAATAATATGGAAATGCCGTATTTGAATACTTCCGTTAAAGATTTAACAGTCGATTTTAAGCCTGATAATATTCAGGTTACTACAAAAGGTACGGTTCTTGATAACTACGTAATGGTTAATGCAGCGATTTAGAATAAACAGTGCTGATATTTATATAAATGATTTGGACTTAAATAATTCTATAAGTCAATTAAAACAAATGGAATTAAAAGGGTTCTCATCAGCCATAGCACAAGACTCTGATGTTATGGGTACAGAGATAATAAATTCATTATTAGTAAACAATATGAAAATCAGAGCGGGTAATGTCAGGATAAAAAATATTAAAGCATCGGGGCTTGAGGCAGTTTGTTCCCTGAACGAAAGAATGAATCTTTCAGTTGATTCTTTCAAATTTAATATGGCAAGCGGAAGAATATCAGGGAAAATAAAATATAACCTGTTGAATAACTTTATGAATATGGAATTAAATTCTAAAGGTGTGAATGCAAACGAATTGAGTATTGCTTTATTTGATTTACCAAATCAGATATATGGTTCATTGACAGGTCATATTGAATTTAGTTGTAACGCTACGAATGACAAAACGAGATTATCAACATTAAACGGTTACGGCAGTTTTAATGTAGTAAACGGAAAAATGCCAAAACTGGGTTCATTGGAATATTTATTAAGAGCGGGTAACCTTATAAAAGGCGGGGTTACGGGGCTTACAATGAACGGGCTTATTGATATTATTACTCCTATGAGAACAGGTGAATTTAAGAGTATTGACGGAAGAATAAGATTAAAAGACGGTGTTGCAAAAACTCTTGAAATAAGAACATTGGGTAAAAGTTTGAGTTTATATGTTATAGGTAGTCTTAATCTTTATACCCAAATAGCAGATATGCACGTTTACGGTCAGTTATCAAGAAAAGTTTCAACAATACTCGGTGCGGCAGGCAATATTTCGCTAAACACTCTATTTAATAAAATCCCCGGTATATCACTTGATAAAAACAGTCAGATATTGCACGATTTAAACAAAATTCCGGGGATAGAACTCAATACAAAATTAACAAGAAGGTTTATGGTTGAGATATTAGGTGATATAAACGGCGAAGATTTTGTTAAGAGTTTCAAATGGATAAATTAGCAAGGGTTAATTTTAGTAAACCAAACCAAGATGGCAGGCTGACCTGCTCTACTGCTACCCTGTTATGAGTGGATAAAACATTTTTTTAATAGATTTTAAAATAATCTAAATATGCTTTAAATTTATCTTGTGCTAATAGGCAAGTATCTATCAAGTAACCTTTTTCATTTTCCCATTCCTTTAGCCCTCTATAGTAAAACAATTTAATATCATCGTCTATTATAAATGGAACAATGTTGTTTTTAAGACATTCTTTAAACATTATTAAACGACCAATCCTACCGTTTCCATCCTGAAACGGGTGTATTGATTCAAAATAATAATGGAGCTCTAGAATATCAGTTAGATTTTTTGTTTTATCTGCATTATACTCTTTTAACAGTTTTTTCATTTCGTTTGAAACATTTTCAGGGTTAGTAGTTTCCATATTCCCAACAATATTTGGATATTTTTTATAGTCGCCTACTGCAAACCTTTCATTATTACCACTTTTTGTACCTGTTTTTAAAATAAAGTGTAATTTTTTTATAAAACTTTCAGACAGTTCAGAATTTGCTCTGTCAATAACAAGGTCTATACATCTAAAGTGATTAACTGTTTCCATAATATCATCTACATCGATTGCATTCTTTTCATTCAAGAGAGAATTTGTTTCATAGATATATCTTGTTTGATCGTGAGTTAGTTTTGAACCTTCAATGTGATTTGAATTGTAGGTTAAATCTATTTGTATTTTATGATAGATACCGCCTTTAATTTTATTTTTCATTTCATATTTTAAAATATCTAAAAGTATTTTTGGCTTATCAATATGTTTATTTTTTCTATCAGGTTTTACTGCGTTTTCGGGAATATTCCATGTTTTACCTGTTAAAAAAGCATCGGGGATTTTGCCTGTAGCACAATAATTTCTGACAGACCGCTCTGATATGTTCCATAATTTTGCAATTTCATTGACTGATAAGTATTTCATACCTAAATTATAACATTTTATCGGCAAAATTTCAATTCTTGTAGTTGATTAAAATGTATGTTTTTTGCCGATAGAGGAAATTATTTTATTTTTTGGTATATTTATTTTGTATAATACAGTAAATGTCATTGTGAGTGCTTTGCACGGAGCAATCCAGCCGATTAAATATAAATTATGGACTGCCACGAAAATCAAAGATTTTTCAGCGGGAGCGGGAGCAAACGCCAATTTGCTCACGCTTCCGCACTGGCAGTGACAAATTACCAACTGTAACATTGTATATAATTACCAAAACTTTTATAAAAAAATAAAGATTGGAGGCTTATTCCAAAGATAAAAGTTATGAGAACGGTTAAAATCCTGTTGTAAATACTCTCACTCGTTTACCTTTGCTATTGTAGGCTTTTTTACCTATCCATCTGATAATAAGTTTTTTGTTTTTGTCAAAAATAAATGCTTCTTCTTGTGATAATACAACCAAAACTTTTGTTAATTTCCCTTTTGAGTTATATTTCATTCTCTTTATCGGATAATCAGCATCCTCAAACCCTCGGAAAGTTATATAGTGTAAATAACCCCTGTAATTGTATTCAAAAACAAAACTCGGATGTTTATCATACACTAAAGTATAGTGGTCAATATTTTCCATATAATAATATAATGTAATTGTACCTGTTACCTCTCCATCTGCTGTATAATCACAAAATGTCTGTTTCCCTCTTTGTGCATCACGGATATGAGTATAACAAAACATATCATATAAATATTCTTTGAACAGAAACATGGGCAGTTCGGTTTCTGTACTACGGAACGCAACCTCTCTTGCCTCTTCTACTGTATATGAAAAGCATGGCAAAACAGAAAATATTATTACGGTCAGAATAAATATTATGCGTTTCATTATTTAATTTTCTCAACCACATCTAAAACAGATTTTTTAAAAGTTTCATAATCAGAATTATTGTCTATAACGTAGTCCCAATCAGTAATATGGTCAAGTCCTGTTTCTGTAACATCATTTTCGCCCACAAGTTCACCACGTTTAGCCCTTGTATCTCTGTCTGCTTCCACTCTTATTGTGATAGCACCCGCTTTTTTAAAAACGTCATATTCGTGTTGAACACGTACATCCGTTACTATAATATTTCCCTCTGATTCGATTATTTTTTCCAGCCAGTAATCAGGTGACTGACTTCTTCCCCAATTCCCTAATTCAATTAATCCTGCTCTGTATTGAGATTTATTTTTTTCTATCTCTTCGTAGGTAAGATTATGCTGTTTTCCATACTCAAGTTTGATGATATCACCCATAGCACAACGGTGAAAATCAGGCATGGCATCTAATAAAATCTTGCCTGCTGTGTCTTTACCCGAATATTGCTTGCCTGAAAATATTATTATTCTGTCTGCCATTTCAACCTCTCTGTTTGTTCTTATATTAGCATACTTTCTTTGAGGGGTAAATGGATAAATTATTGTTTATCTGCGAAGCAGATATATCTCTCCTTGGAGAGAGAGAAATTTCTTAATGAACTGCTTGCAGTGAATTTAGAAATTTGAGAGAGGGTAAGTAATAGTTGGTTTAATAAATAATTGAACCCTCTCCCCAACCCCTCTCAAAAGGAGAGGGGCTTTTAACGATTTATATATTTACCCCCGATAAACAATAATTTTCCCCTTTACGCAAAAAAAAACTCAAGAATGAGATTCTTGAGAATTGTATTTATGAATTATGTATTATGTTGTTTCATATGGTTGCATGTATTTTAACGACTCTAAAAAATAATTTTGCTAATTTCTTTTTTATTTTCTTAACAAAAATTCACAATATGTTATTTTTTTATAAAAGCGGGTATATGCAAATATAACTACACACTAACCTGTACTAATTCAGAATTTTCCTTATAAATAAAGTCCAGTGCTTTGATTATTTCGTTATAATCTTCTAATAAAACCAAATGACTTCTGTATTTTGCTGCGTTTCGTACCCCATTTATATAAAACGGGTAAAACTTTCTTACAAATTTTATACCGACTTTTTCCCCTCTTAAAGCAATTTCCTCGTCTAAATGAGTTTTTAAATCGTTGATTTTGTCGCTCAATGTTGGGTCAGGCAGTCTTTCTCCTGTTTTAAAAAAGTGCTCAATTCTGTATATCAAAGAAGGGTCGCCAATCGCACTGCGACCGACTGCAACTCCGTCTGCACCTGATAATTCCATACATCTTTCGGCGCTTTCAACAGAATTTATATCCCCGTTTGCAAATACAGGTATATCAACTGATTTTGTTAAATCTCTAATCTTTGTCCAGTCAGCCTTTCCAGAATACATCTGTTTTCTTGTTCTTCCATGGATAGTTATAAAATCAGCACCTGCTTCCTGCATCCAACCGCCAAATTCTACAAAGTTCATCTCGTCTTGTGTGAACCCGAGTCTGAATTTTACACTTACAGGAATAGAAACTTTTTCCTTTACCGCCTCGACTATATCATAGGCAAGTCTGTCATTTCTCATTAAGGCACAGCCATCATTCCCGCCGGTAACTTTTTTTACGGGACAGCCCATATTTATATCCACCATATCAGCAAACTGCTCTAAATATTTTGCACAATTTGCTATCATTTGTGGTTTATGCCCGCTTAACTGGTATGATATAGGGCTATGGTCAGGATTGCGTTTCGTTATTACCACATCTTTTACCTGCGTTAAAGCCTCCGAACTTATCATTTCAGTCGTTAAAAGTGCATCTTTTGAATACTTACGCACCAGAGAACGTAAAACATAATCAGTTATCCCTGCCATTGGGGCTAATGATACTTTTGATTTTAGTAATTCCTTTATTTCCATTAATTCTTCGGAGTCAAATCCGCCTCAATTTCAGGTATCCTCGCTTTTACATATTGAGAATACTCATCGTTTGCTTTATATACTTCTAAAAACTTTTTATAATATCCCAGTGCCTCTTTTGGTTTATTTAAGTTTTCATAATCTATTGCTATTAAATAATAAGTGACATCTTGGTTTTGGTTTAGTTCAAGTGATTTTTTATAACTTTCAATAGCCTGTTGTGATTTGCTTTGAGCATCGTAAACAGAGCCTCTGTAATAATATGCATCGGCATTGTTTGGATTGATAGATATTGCTTTATTCAACAAATTCAACGCCTCATCATATTTTTGACCCTCTATCAATTTTGATGCATCAACAACATTGTTTTGGCTTAAAATGTCGTTCATATCGGCAATACCTTCTTTTGCATTAAGATTGCTAGGGTTAATCTGAACTGCCTGCATAAAGTATTTTCTTGCTTCTTCATAATTTTGCATATTAGCATACATTGCACCTATGCTATAAGCCAAATCTGAATTATTCGGAGATTTTGCAAGAGCCTTTTTATAGTATTCTATCGCCTTGTCATCTTGTTTCAACCCCTGATATGCACTTGCAAGACCTAATAATGTGTCATTTGTTTCAGGCAATTTATTATATAACTCAATTGCTTTTTCGTAATTACCTGCGTTATAAGCCTTATAAGCACTATCAAGATTTTCTGCGTCTAAATCAGCATTTACATCATTTATTAATTTAGAAATTGATTCGCTATTTGGGAATTTTTCTTTTGCAATAGAGAGCAATTCCTGTGATTTAGTATAATCTTTTATTTGAGCATAACAAAGAGCCAAGTTTTCATATACACCTTCTCTTTCAGGGTCAACCTGCATAACAAGGGTGTAATATTTTATTGCTGTTTGATAATCTTGTTTATTATGTACCTCTAACGCATTGTTGTATAACTCGTCAACATAATATTTATCAGGGTTTGTGTATGACCTTACATAATTATATATTTCATCAGCGGTCATAGTAGATTTTGTGAGTTCACTAATCTTTGAGGCAAATTCAGCGGAATCCTCCGGTTTTAACTGTCTTAATTTTTTATATTGTTCCAGTGCTAATTTATGTGTTTCAGGTTTTGCTTCGTAACATTGAGCCAGATACAAATTAGCAAGATAATTATTCGGGTGCAACAATAAAATATTTTTATAAGCCTCAATAGCCTTATCATAACTACCTTGTGCCTGTAACAGTGTCGCAAGATTTATTTGAGTATTCAAATTTGTTTTTTCATCTCTTGATGGTTTAGACAGAGCCTGTTTGTAGTAGTTGTAGGCTTCCTCGTACTTTCCTTGTCTTTGCTTAATTGCACCGATATCGGCAAGTAACTCTGCGTTATTTGGGGAATCAGCAAGTTTTTTTTGATAAATACGTTCTAAATCAAACATTATATCCTGTGCATCACCACAATGAGAAAGTACATAGTTATATTGAACCGATGCTTCAGCGGTATTACCCATTTTGTCTAATACATTTGCATATCTCATTCTTGCGGAAACATCATTCGGGTCAAATTCAACCGCCATTTTATAGTATTCTGCCGATTTAATCAAATTATTGATAGATTTCATCATGGAGGCAATTCTTAAAAGTGCGGTTTTTCTGTATCTGTCAATATTAACTACTTGTTCATATTCATACATTGATGCAGAGAAATTTCCTGAAGCATTGAGTTCTTCCGCTAATTTATAATGAGCCTCTGCAGAGTTTAAAGCGCCATATTGTTTTTCACAATAGTGCAGACTGTTTGCAGTTGAAGATATTGAACTAAAAGAGTTCATGGCAACATCTTTATCTACGTAATATTTAAGATAAAAAATTGCACTTCTGAAATCGTCTGCCGCTGCTCTGTAATTATGTTCATAGTTTGCTATATATGAACCCCTTGCAATATATGAGTTTACAAGTCCAATTCTGGCAGAATTATCCATAAAGTTAATCATGAGTGATTTTTTAAACTCATCTATTGCACTGGAATAGCGGGCATTGAAAAAGTGTTGCTGTGCAAGGGTATAGTGTTCCTGAAACCCTGCATAAACCTGTGTGTTCATGCCTGCAGTCAAACTCATTGCTATTAAACATCCGATGATTAGTGATTTAGTATTCATAAATATATTGTATAATAAGCATGAAATTTTTGTCACTATTCTGTTGAAATAGTTACATAGGTAAATTATTGTTTA
>CAMHDG010000063.1 GCA_946183815.1 uncultured bacterium
TCTCTCTCCAAGGAGAGATATATCTGCTTCGCAGATAAACAATAATTTACCCCCCTTTTGCTTACAATTTATGTTTTTGTTAAAATAATCTTGTTAGATAAAGAAGAGGTAATTATTATGGATTTAATGAAAGGTAAAAAAGGGGTAATCTTTGGGGTATCTAATACTCACGGGATTGCTTACGGTATAGCAAAACAATTACATGACGCAGGTGCGGATATTGCATTCACCTATGCTGGTGAAACTATGGAAAAAAGAGTTCGTCCTATCGCTGAAGGCATGGGTGCAAAAATTATAATGTCCTGTGATGTTACTAAAGAAGATGAAGTTAAAGCAGTTTTTGATGCTTGTGAAAAAGAATACGGAAAAATCGATTTCGTCGTTCACGCAGTTGCTTTTGCGAAAAAAGAGGACTTAATGGGTAAATTTATCGACACCTCACTCGACGGCTGGAATACAGCAATGGGTGTCAGTGCTTATTCATTAGTAACCATTTGCCGTAACGCTCAACCTATTATGAATGAAGGCGGTTCAATTTTAGCACTTACTTACCTTGGTTCTCAATACGTTGTATCTAATTACAACGTAATGGGTGTTGCAAAAGCAGCATTGGAATCATCAATGAGATATTTGGCAATGGATATGGGTGCTTATGGCGTTCGTGTTAACTGCTTGTCATCAGGTGCGGTTAAGACACTTGCTGCTATGGGCATAAGCGGTTTCCCTAGAATGTTAAAGGCTGCTGTTGTTAAAGCACCGCTTAAACGTAATGTAACACTTGAAGACGTTGGCAGAGCAGGGCTTTACCTTGCTTCAGACCTATCAAGCGGTACTACCGGTCAAGTTCTCTACTGTGACTGCGGTTGCCACTGCGTTTACGGTTCTTCTGAAGAAATGGAAATTATTTCTAATAACGTAAATATATAATCTTTTATATATTTAACTTGTGTAAAAAAAGGGGCATTATGCCCCTTTTTTTATTGCTGTATGCATTTATAACTATCAAATAAACGGTTATGTTGTCGTATCCGATACTGTTAAGTATATTGACTAATTTTTTTTTATTTAACCAAACTATTTACCCCCTTATCCCTAATTGTTACATTTTTAGTGTATTTGTTACAATTTTTCTTATGTAAATAGCATGTTTTTTATATAATTGAGTTACAGTATGTAAATTTTGTGAGGATAGCGAATGATTAAATTCGATTATAGCGGAGTAGAATCCAATATTATCGGGAATGAGCATGGTTTAAATGTTCAGGAAGAATTTAATAATTATCGTGAAAAGATTTCTCAAATAATAGCCGACTTGAACCAACGCAAGGATAAACCGGGGCAATGGCTTCAATGGATGAACTTAGGCTATAACGAAGAAACTGTCTGGTATGTTAAAGAGTATGCTTCCATGGTTGAGGGTAGATTTGATAACCTTTTGGTTTTGGGTATTGGCGGTTCTGCTCTCGGCGGACTTGCTATGACAGAGGCACTGCTTAAGCCGTACTGGAACTATCTTTCAAATGAACAAAGAAATAATTATCCACGCATATTTTTTCTTGATAACATTGATCCGGATAGCGTTAACGGACTTTTGGATGTCCTTGATTTAAAGAAAACATTAGTTAATGTAATAACAAAATCAGGTTCTACTGTCGAAACCATGGCTCAATATATGATAGTTAAAGACAGGTTAGAACAGGAACTTGGTGACGATTACAGGAAAAATATTGTTGCTACAACTGATAAGCAAACGGGAATTTTAAGACAATTAGCAGACCAAGAAGGTTACAAAACTTTTGTTATTCCTGATGATGTCGGTGGTCGTTTTTCTGTTTTTTCTGCCGTTGGGCTGTTACCTTTAGCATTGGTAGGGATTGATATTGATGAGGTTGTTCAGGGGATTAAAGATATAGATCTTGCACTTAAAAATATGGATATCAATAACAATATTGCTGCTCAAAATGCACTTATACACTATCTTTTAGATACCCAAAAAGGTAAAAAAATATCTGTTATGATGCCTTATTCCTCACGTTTAAGATATGTGCCTGATTGGTTCGTACATCTTTGGGCTGAATCTTTAGGAAAAGTTATAGATAATGACGGGAACATTGTTCATTCAGGTCAAACTCCTCTCAAAGCAATAGGGGCAACTGATCAGTATTCCCAAATGCAACTTTATAACGAAGGACCTAATGACAAAATAATTAATTTTGTAAGAGTTGGTGAGTTTGATAATTCTCTTGAAATTCCTAAAATATTTGAATATACAGGCATAAGATATTTAGGCGGAAAAACTATAAATGAATTGTTAGATGCGGAAGCAGATTCAACAAAAGTAACACTGGCAGATAATTCAAGACCAACAGTTTCGATTATTATGCCTAAAATAGATGGATATCATCTGGCGCAATTATTATATATGCTTGAAGTCCAGACTGCTATTGCAGGTGAGTTATATAACGTCAACACTTTTAATCAAGAAGGTGTTGAACAGGCGAAAAATTATACTTATGGGCTTATGGGGCGTTCCGGTTACGAAGAATCTGCATCTGAAATTAAAAATAAATTAGATGTATTTAATAAAGATACTGTAAATGTTTAATTGATTATTATCCCTTTTTAATTATAATTATTATTATGAAGAAAGTATTTGTTCTAATTATCTGTTTGGTTATAGCACTGTTTTCAACTGTTTTGGCTGAAACGATTAAAGCAGGTGTCAGTATTGAATCTGTACCAAAAGCCTTTTTCGGTACTTGGCAAGTCGATGCCCAACTTGAAAAAACGAATAACTACGGAACATTTAAACCTGTTAGCAGAGATTTATGGAACTTATCTCGTATGGGTGACGTCATAAAATTAGAGAACCCTTTTACAAGGGCTTCCGCACAGGTAGAAATTAAACAAACGGAGGGGAATGTTGTTGTTTTTGCTAAAACGTCATCATTTGATAATAAAATCTTAAGAGATACTGTGACCATCAGATTAAATGGGGATACTTTCGGAGGGTATAATGACATTGTGCTTGAAACAGTGTCGCTTTATGATGGTCATATTTTGAAAAGAGATACTGCAAAGTATTTAATCAAAGGGGTTAAATTAGCAGGGTCATCTATTATAGAACCAAAAATAAGAAAATAGTTTTATTATTATCAGAAAGGGAATCGATATATGGGGAATGTGTATGATTATGACACAGTTATTTTAGGGGGAGGTCCTGCGGGGTTGTCAGCGGGGATATACATGGCAAGAAGTAACGCAAAAACTGCCATTATTGATATTAGTATGCTTGGCGGTCAGCCTTCTAATTATCTGGAACTTGAAAATTATCCGGGGTTTCCTATTATTGGCGGGTATGATTTAATGGAAAAATTTGAAGAACACGCAGATAAATTCGGGGTAGAAAAATTCCCTATGCAGGAGATAAAGTCTGTCGATTTACTATCACAGCCAAAAATCGTAGAAACAATGGAAGGGGATGTGTTTAAATCTAAATCCGTTATTATAGCCTGCGGTGCGAAACCTAAAAAATTAGGAGTAAAAGGAGAAGAAGAATTTATCGGCAGAGGAATGAGTTATTGTGCAGTTTGTGACGGTGCATTCTATCAGGATAAAACTGTTGCAGTCGTTGGTGGGGGTAACGCTGCCGTTGAAGAAGGTGTTTATTTAACAAAATTTGCTAAAAAAGTTTATATCATTCACAGACGTGACGAGTTAAGAGCAGATAAAATTGTTCAGGAAAGAGCCTTTGCTAACGAAAAAGTTGAGTTTGTTTGGAACTCGGTCGTTAAGGAAATTCAAGGTGCTGATACAGTTAATAATATTGTGCTTGAAAATGTTAAATCAGGCGAAATCTCTGATTTAGCAGTCGATGGGGTATTTGCCTATATTGGATTTACTCCAAATATCAAAGATATTAACGGTCAGGTGGAACAGGACTCTAATGGCTTTATTATCACTGATTCTACTATGAAAACATCGGTTGAAGGGGTATTTGCTGTCGGTGATGTGCGAAATACACCATTGCGACAGGTCATTACTGCGTCTGCTGACGGTGCGGTTGGGGCTGTTTATGCGGGGAAATATATAGAGTCACTCGAAAAGGTGACTGTATAGTCAAAAAGACATTTTATATTATTAAAAACTCCGTTTATATACGGAGTTTTTATTTTATGCAACAAGTTTGGTTTTCTTTTCTTCTGCAAGTTTTGCTTTTATCTCTTTTTCCACCGCAAATTCTTTGTTGTCAGGTTTCAAGTATCTGTCTGCAAGCATTATGCCGGGAAGAACTACCCCGAGTGCAAAGATTGTTGAGCCCATATTCTTAAGGATTGAACCTCTTTTTAGTTTCCTTACATCTTTAAAGAAATCATCAACTGTTTGACCTGATTCGCTAAACTGTTTATACAATTTAGCCATATTCTTATGTGTGTTCTTAACCTCATTTAAATCAATATATTTTCTTGTATCAATAACCCCTGTATCTTTAGATTTTTTGAATATTTGATACCATTTTTTAGGTTCTTTTACAGTCTGTATAATATCAGATTCTTTTGATGCTTTGACAACTGCATTGTCAGGGTTATTATGTAAAAAGTCATACAACTCACTATTTGTCATAGGTTTTTCAAACTCTTTTAAACTTGCCTCAATACTCTTATCGGCAAAAGATTGTTTGAATTTATCGTTTTCAAGCACCCTTGCATCAAGTGAAATGTTCTTATTATGTTTGTTATCCGCCACTTTTTCAAAGTGGTTCTGTATCTTTTGTCCTAAAACGTACATAAAGAACAAAAAACCACCCTCTTTTATAGCGTAACCCATAAACTCTTGAGGGCTTCTTGATTTACCCAGTCTTTCCCCTGTAATACCTGCATCAAGCACCATCATATTCTTAACAGGGTCAAGCATAACATCAAATCCGCCTTTAAAATTCGTTTGTTTATTATCGTTATTATTATTGTGGTTTCTTACCTTTGATAAATTAGTAAAGTTTAAGTCTTTCTTCGAGTTGGCAGTTGCGATATTTGCCATTTTCGCTTTTGCCTGTTCTTCTTCTTGTTTTATAAGTTTATTCCTTATCCTGTTGTGAGTATATTGCTGTTTTAAATCAGTTAAAACATTATACATTCCAAGAGCCATAAGAGTTGATGCAACGAATTTTGTACCGTTTAAACATTTAAAGAGTTTTTTATTTTGTCCGATTTTTTCAATATTGGCTTTTACCTTATCATTATGAGCATATTCTTTTGTTTTTTCAAAAATGTCATTATCCATAAGGTTTCTGACGTCATAGCCTGCGTCATAACCGGCCGCTTTGAATAAAGTTTTATCAATTACTTTTTTAGAGAGCGGAATACCTCCAAGCCAGATGGCTTCTGTTCCAAACTCATCTATAAATCTGTCTCTTCCTTCGTCTTTATTAGTTATTGTTGATGCTGTTGTGAGTCCCAAACTATTGGCACTGTCTTTTATTGCCAAAGGGACAAGTGATTGGGGATTCCCCAAAGTTGAAAATATTTTTGCTATTGACATTTTTCCTTAACCTTATACTAAAACGTGTACTATAATCCCCAACGGAGATTCATTAACTTTTGAAATGATGCGTTTGCACGCTTTGTATAACGTCGTCGTAAATTTTTTATCATCATTAACCTTCCTTTTTATATTAAGTGTAATAATTACGAATTTTTGCTACATATTTAACATTTTTTTACTTTTTACAAATAAAATAAGACCTTTTTGTTAAAGGTCTTGTTTTTATTTTCCACATACAATTTAAGATGTCTTTATATCATAAAAACAAGCCCAATACCTTAAATTGTCTGCGTCGTAAATTCATAATCATAAATGTATTCTACTATAAATGATTGTGGTTGTAAAGGGGAAAATTATTGTTTACCCCATTGTTAACTTTTTTTGCTCGTGTGTGTTGTATTTTCCATGTTTATGTTACTATTGCTAAAAAAGGAGAATTTTAGATATGAAAAAATATGAATTATTAGTTATTTTTAAGCCAAATTCAGACGCTGAAGAAGTTGATAAACTTATCGCTAAAGTTTCCGCTGACGCTGAAGCATTAGGCGGTAGCACTGATTCTGTTGATAAAATAGGTCGTAAAAAATTGGCTTATGAAATCCAAAATTTTAGAGATGGTTTCTTCTCTAATATGGTACTTTCTTTACCGGAAGAAAAAGTCGCTGAGTTTAAACGTCAATTACGTTTGAATGACAGCATTTTAAGAACTATGTTTATTGAACAATCAGTTAAAGCAGGGGTGTAATAAATGACATTAGCAAAAGCAACTATATCAGGTATTGTTAACAGAGAGCCACAAAATCGTTCTACAAATAACGGTGTTGAGGTCTGGGAATTAATTCTTAACATTGATGAGAATGCTGAAACTCTTATTAGAGTCATTTCTTTCAGACGTGCTCATGCTGATTTGCTTAACGGCGTTAAAAGGGGCGATAAAGTACTCGTTGACGGCAGACTCCAAGTTGGTACTGCTAAAAACCCTGACGGGACTGACAAAAAGTATTTTGAAATCGTGGCTAATGATATTGAACTTATGAATGGTTCTTCTGCTACGGTTTCTTCTGTTTCTTCTGTCCCTCAGCAGACTGAACAACCTGTTCAACAGTCAAAACCTGAAGAAATCGTTACTTTTGCTGAAACTGATTTCACCGAGGAAAACTTGCTCAACGATGAGGAAGTTCCGTTTTAATCAAAATTTTATTAAGGTAGTACAAGGCTAGAAAGGCAAATTATAAAAATGGCAAAACAAGATCAAGACAGAAAAAAACGTAAAACTTGCAGTTTCTGCGCTGACCACGTTGACTCTATCGATTTTAAAGATGCTTCTAAACTTAAAAGATATTTAACTGAAGCAGGTAAAATCATTCCTAGAAGAGTTACAGGTAACTGTGCAGAACACCAAAGAATGATTGCTAAAGCAATTAAAAGAGCAAGAGAAGCAGCAATTATCGGATATACTTTCGATTAATTTTTGCTATGTCAATTTTTGAGAGAGGATATGTTCTGTCCTCTCTCTTTTAAAAGTCAAATATTAAAGGTATTTTTATGGAAAACCAAATTACAATCAGATCAGACAGGAAAACTGAATACACTTTCCAATATAAAGGAGAGGATGTTACCCTTAAAGCAGGCGGGATTTTGAGTATTGCTGACGGACTTGAACATGTCGTTTTACCTACCTGCGCTATGAAAGTTATCAATAATCTTATTATCATTAAAGATGATGTTAAGTAATATTAAGAAAAATTTTTAATTAAATGTAAATATATTAAAATCGCTTGACTATCGCAAAACATACTCTAGTATTAGAATAGAGTAATAGTATATTGGGGTATGAATATTATGTGTAATACTGATTTTGCATTGTCAAAAACAGAGAAGAAAATCTTATGTCTTATGGCTAAAGATTATTCAAATAAAGAAATTGCAGAAAAATTGTTTTTGAGTGTTTCTACAGTGAAATGGTATATAAGCGCTCTTTACGAAAAAATGGAGGTGCGGGGCAGAGTTCAGGCTGCTATCCTCGCTTATAAAAAAGGGTTTATTGAATAGTTTTCTTCTGCTCTTTTATTTATCGCTCTATTATTGTATAATCTATTTATAAGAATAGAGGTGTTATTATGAATTTATCAAAAATTTTTATCGTATCTGCGTTAGCCGTTTCTCTTTCGTTTGGCTCTGCTTTTGCTGAAACACAATATAAAACAGCATCGCCTTTCGTAAGATTTACTACTAACTTGTTTGGTTATAATTTTTTCGCTAAAAAAATTGCGCAGGGTGTTTTGAAAAAAACTCTTAAAAAATCTGTTGATGGAGAATATAAAGTTAAGTTCGACTCTTTTAGCGGGGTTGACCTTAAAAAAGGTAAATTTAGAGGTTTAACCATTGACGGCGAAGAGTTATCAATAGATGATCAACTTTTTATCTCTAATTTGCACATGGAAACAACGTCTGATTTTAATTATGTCGAGTATAATAAAGAACCAATGGTGTTTAAAACTG
>CAMHDG010000064.1 GCA_946183815.1 uncultured bacterium
CAAAGGTCATGTTGATGAGGTTGTCGGGTATTTGGTGGGGTAAATTATTGTTTAGGGGTAAATGATATAAATCGTTAAAAGCCCCTCTCCTATGGAGAGGGGTTGGGGAGAGGGTTCAATTATTAAACCAACTATTACTTACCCTCTCTCAAATTTCTAAATTCACTGCAAGCAGTTCATTAAGAAATTTTTCTCTCTCCAAGGAGAGACAAATCGGCTTCGCCGATAAACAATAATTTATGCTATAATACCTTTGTAGAGAAATAAGGAGAAAATTATGAAAGTAAGAGCAAGTCATATTTTGGTAAAAACAGAAGATGAAGTAAATGAATTAGTAAACAAATTAAATGAAGGTGCTGACTTTGCCCAATTAGCACAAGAATGTTCACTTTGTCCATCAGGCAGACAAGGCGGAGATTTAGGTTTCTTTGGCAAAGGCATGATGGTTAAACCTTTTGAAGATGCTGCTTTCGCTCTTGAAGTCGGTCAGGTATCCGAACCTGTTGAAACACAATTCGGCTGGCACTTAATCAAATTAACAGGCAAAAAAGACTAATGAATTTAGATAATCTTGATGTTGATTATTTGTTGGTAAACACAACGAATGAATTTTTATTGGAATATGCTCCCATCGAAGAAAATTCTTGTCATAATCTGACGGGATTTACAGGCGATACAGGTGATTCTTTGTGGTGTAAAAATGGAAAAACAAAACTTTTTGTTGACGGAAGATACCACACACAGGCTGACCTTGAGGTTAACCACGATAAAGTAGATGTTATAAAACTCAAACTCACGGAAAAACAGGATGACCTAATTTGTTTTAGTGTAAAACCTAATTCAACACTGGGAATTGTAACTAAAAAAGTTTCTCAATCAAGGTTTGAGTATCTCAAAACCTTATTAAACGAAACTAATGTCAAGATTATACCCTTAAAAAATGATGTTTTTGAAAAACCTTACTCAAAACCAAAAGCAAAGGCTGAAAAAATTTCTATTAATATATCAGGTGCAAGTTTTTCAGATAAAATTTCCTGTCTTGAAAAACCTGCACTTTTTACTAACTCGGAAGAGATTACTTATCTAACAAATCTTCGTGACTTTTCGCAGGATTGTGCCGTTAAAATTGACGGAAAACTTCTGGTATTAAACGATAAAAATATTTTATTCACAGATACAATAATCGAAGATAAGACAGAATTTGAGGTTTTGCCGTTAGCCTCTTTTGACGAATATATAAATAAAATTGAGGATAAAATTATAGTTGATAAATTAAGCATAAACGCTTATGATTACTCACTTATAAAAAATCCTGTTCCTCAAACCTCACAGGTTAAACTGATGAAATCAGTCAAAAATAAATCGGAATTAGACCACATGAAATACTGCTTTAGAATGACTGATAAGGCTCTTTTTGAAACAAGAAGATTTATTGAGGAAAATGACAATATTTCTGAATACGATATTGATAAAGAATTAACAAAAAATTTTAAAAAATATGGAGCGAAATCGCACAGTTTTACCTCAATCGTTGCCCGTAACAAAAATTCTGCACTTGCCCACTATATGAAATCGTCAAAAGACGAAATTATAAAAGAGGGTGATTTGATTCTGATAGACTGTGGGGCTTATTATGAAGGCGGGCTTGCAACCGATATAACAAGAGTTTTTGTAAAAGGAAAACCTTCGGATTTACAAAAAAGAGTTTATACAACCGTTTTAAAAATGTTTTTAAATGCGTTTAATTATCAGGTTACAGAAGGTGTAACGACAGGTTATGAGATAGACGGTTTTGTTCATGAATACCTTGAAAAAAACAGGGTAGATAATTTTGTGTTTTCTCATGGACTCGGTCATGGAGTTGGAATATGTGTTCACGAAACCCCGCCAAATTTGAGCAGGCGGGAGATCGCAAAAACCCCTTTACTGAATAATATGTGTTTTACAATAGAACCGGGGTTATATTCAGAAGATAACTTTGGAGTAAGGCTTGAAAATTCGTGTTATCTTGAAAATGGTATTATAAAATCTTTTTCAAATATGTGTTACGAAAAAAAACTTATAGATTATAATATGTTATCAGATATTGAAAAAGAATGGCTTTCTGATTTTGAGGTGGTGTAGATGGAAATTACAGGGGTAAATAATAATTTAGTCAAAGATGTTGTAAGACTTCAACAAAAAAAATACCGTAATGAAAGCGGAAAATTTTTACTCGAAGGCTATAAATCTGTTTATGAAGCAGTAAAATCAGGGGTAGAGGTTGAGTATGTATTTGTTCTTGCCGAAAAAGCAGATAAGTACAATTTTGTAAATTGCGAATTAATAAAAACAACATCTGCCGTATTAAAAAAAATATCCACGACTGATTCAGCACCGGAGGTTGTAGCGGTCGGATGCCAGCCTCATAATGATTATGAAAAACTAAAAAATTCAAAAAAAGTTGTGTTGCTTGAAAATATATCTGATGCAGGGAATTTAGGTACGATAATCAGAACTGCGGCTGCGTTTAGTATTGATGCCATTATTTTATATGGGGAAACAGTTGATTTATACAACCCAAAATGCGTTCGCTCTGCCGTAGGGAATTTGTGGAAAACAAACATTGTAACGATGAAAACTATATCAGAATTGGATAAATATTTTGCAGATTTTGAAAGGGTTGCGACTTTGCCAAAAACAGAAAATTCTATATGGCTGAACGACTGGATACCTTCAGAAAAAACTCTTATGATGTTTGGTTCTGAAGCAGACGGGCTGACTGAAGATTTGAAAAATTATGCAACAAAAAATCTTACAATAGAAATGAATAAAGAGGTTGAATCTCTGAATTTAAGCGTTTCTGCAAGTATTATAATGTATAAAATGAGAGGGATGAAAAAATAATATTTAGTCCGGGATAATTAAATGAGGTTAAAAAGTTTAAAACTAAATAATTATAGAAATTGTCAGGATATATCATTAGATTTAGACTATGACAAAATTATTATCGTGGGCAAAAATGCACAGGGTAAAACAAACATTTTAGAAAGCATTTATTATTTATCTGCCCTAAAATCACCCCGCACCTCAAACATAAAAGATTTTGTAAAATTTGGAGAAAACGGTTTTAATATTGAAGGAGAACTCTATAAATCAGGAACAGATGTTTCACTTGAGATAGATTATACCCTTGATAAAACAAAGGTTTTAAAATTAAACGGACTAAAAACTACACCAAAGAACTATAAATCTGCATTTAATACGGTTCTTTTTTCAACACAAGATTTACTTTTGTTGAGAGGAACACCGCAAGACAGACGGGATTGGCTAGACAGTGCAATAGCCCAAATTTACCCTGCTCATGATGAAAGACTGACAAAATATAATAAAATTCGTGTCCAAAAAAATAATCTTTTAAAATCGGAAAATATTGATAATTCTTTATTAGATGTATTTAATGAGCAAATTGTTATAACAGGTTCAAACATAATTTATACAAGGCAAAAATTTATATCTGAACTAAAAAAATATGCTCTGGAAAAATATTCCGATATTTCAACAAACGAAAAATTTTCATTTGAATACAGTTTTAAACACTTTGAAATAGATGATATAGCAAAAGCATTAAGACAGGAACTGGAAGAACGAAAATCAGAAGAACTCGCACGACATCAGGCTTGTGTCGGTCCTCACAGAGATGATATATTTTTCAGTCTTGATGAAAAAGATGCAACAAAATTTGCGTCACAGGGTCAGCATAGGACAGTTGTTCTTGCTCTAAAACTTGGTGAAATTGATTTAATCGCATCTAAAAAAGGGTACTCACCTGTACTTTTACTTGACGATGTTTTAGCGGAACTTGACGATTTAAGACAGAATTACCTTTTAAAATCTATCTCAAAAAATACACAAACTATTATTACCTCGGTTGATACATTATTGTTTGAAGAAGATTTCTTAAGAAATGTAAAGATATATACTATTTCAAACGGTTGTATAGCCCTAAAATAGATACTTTTACAATATTAAAAAAAAGTTTTGCCCTTATATATATGTTATGGTAAACTTATTAATATAATAGATTTGGGGAAGAGAGTCATTGAACTCATTTAATATAATTAGAAAAAGTTTAATATTGCTGTGTGCATTTTTCACATTAGCCGGAATAGCAAACGCTGATGCACTGTTCAACGGCGAAGAATCCCCTTTTGCCTTTCCTGAAGAAAACCCCACTTCAGAGTATTTCGATACATCAATAAAACACTCCCAAACTATTAAAGATATCGAAATTTACGGCACTAATGTTATTAAACCTGCAGTCGTTCTTTCAAAAATGAACATGAAGAAAGGTGATCCTTTTGATGCAGATATGGTTCAGAGAGATTTGAAGAATATCTATCAAATGGGCTTTTTTACCGAAAAAATGAAGGCTGTACCTGTTGAAAATGCTGACGGCACTATTACTCTTAAAATTCTTTTAGAGGAAAATATTCCTGTAAAAGATGTTGTTATTGATGGTAATACCGTTATTGCCACAGAAGAACTTATGCCGTTCGTTGTCGGACTTATCGGCAAACCTCAAAATATTGACGAGGTTAATCAGGCAATAGAAAAAATTAACGAATGTTATGCGTCTAAAGGCTACATTCTTGCAAGAGTTGACAGCATTTATGACGATCCTGACGGAACAATTAACATTGGTTTAAAAGAGGGTACTATCAATAAAATATTGATTTCGGGCAATAACAAGACAAAAGAATATGTAATAACCCGAAACATTCTGACAGAGCCGGGGATGGTGTATAACGAAAACCAAATAAAAGAAGATTTGGTTCGTTTATACTCAACACAGGCTTTTAAAGATGTAAACAGAAGCATTGATGCCTGCCCTGATGATCCTGATAAATACGATGTAACTATTGTAATCACAGAGCAAAGAACTGCATCTATTTCATTAGGTGGTGGTCTTGATTCCAGTACAGGTGTGTTTGGTTCATTAGGTATCAGCGACAACAACTTTAGAGGACTAAATCAAAGAGTTTCATTGAGTGGTTTAGTTGGTACAGGGGTTATCATGAGTGATACAACCGTAAAAAATCACATGAATTTTCAGGCAGAGTTAAGTTTCTTCCAACCTTATCTCTGGAATGCCGACACATCACTGATGAGCAAAGTATTCTTTAGAAGTTTTGGTAGTTATAATGTTCCGCTTGCTGTTGAAAACAGAATAGGGGTAGAAGGTACTTTATCACACAGGATGAAATATAATCCAAATCTGATGTCAACATTATCAGTTGGGGTAGAAAATGTCAATGTAAAAGAGGGTGACAGAGATAGAATAAAAAATATGTACAGAGCAAAAAATGTGCCTATTTCCAGACGTGCTAAACAGTTAGAGGGCGGTTTGTTCTTGACCTTTAGCCCTGGTATAAGATACGATTCAAGAGATTCTGCTCTTAACCCTAGAAATGGTGTATTGGCAACGGCAAGAATTGATCAGGCTTTTGCTCTTGACGGGTTTGACAAAACTCACGCAAAATTATCAGGTATGATTAAACGATTCTTCCCTGTTGCACGCAAGTCTTCTTTATCATTTACTGCTAAAGCAGGCGGGAAATTATATGGTGACAAGATGCCTGAGGTTATGGCATTCCGTTTGGGCGGACCATATACAGTCAGAGGTTATAAAATTAACGGTGTAGGTACAGGTGACGCTTTCGTTATGGGTTCTGTTGAACTTGCAACTCCTGTATTGTTCCTTGACAGACTTAAAGTTAATTTCTTCCAAAACCTTCGTTTGACATTCTTTGTTGATGCAGGTAAAGTGTTCAGCGGATATATATCCGACAAGTTGTATGACAGACCAATGGAAGCAATTACAGCGGGTATTGGTTTGAAACTATATATTCCGGGTGTTGGACCGCTTTCTGTTGACTACGGTATCCCACTCACACGCAGCGGTTCATACGGTAGCAAACATGGTTACTTCACTTTCGGTGTTGGTGATATGATGTACTAGGGGTAAATATATAATATAAATAATTAAATGTTTAAGGAGAAATAATTATGAAAAAATCTATGATAGCAGTTTTAACGGCAGTTGCACTAATGATACCTTCTACTATGGCATTTGCAGGGGGTTTAGGCTATGTTGACTATGAAGAAGTTATTGAGAATTGTTCTTATGCACTTAATGCTAAAAAACGATTAGACTCAAAGGCACTTGCTATTAAACAATATATGTTTGATAAGGAAAAAGAATATGAATCTATCCAGTCACCTGTTCAAAAACAAAATTTCCAAGACAAAGTTACTGCCGAACTCAAACAAAAACAAAACGATTTCTTAAGAGAACAGGCAAAAACTGAACAACAAATCTTTGATAAAATCAGAGAGGTTGCTAAAGGAATTATGGTAGAACAAAAATTAGATGCTATTATCAGTGATAAGGCTGTATTCTGTGGTGGTGTTGATATTACAAAAGAACTCATTAACAGAATGAAAGGTGTTCAATAGGGGTAAATATAAGGGGTGTTTTTGATTCTTTATATTAAGGGAACTTCTAAAGGCACTAGGGCATTAAGGCAATAAGATATAGGTATATCACGAAATTCTTAATATTTATTTTTTATAAAAAATAAGTTTTTAGATGTTGCCTTTAACCACAATAGATACAGATTTAGCAGAGTGAGGGACAGTATGTTTAGTAGAAACATGGAATACATTATAAAAGAAACATCGACAGACGACAGACAGGCACTGCAAGATTTGCTGAACGAGATGTCCCAAGAGGGCTGGGATTTATATACTATGCACGAGGTTGAAACAGAAGATGATTTTGTTTACAGTTGTATTTTTATGAGAGAACGTCCTATGAGTGATGAAAATGAAGTTTTTGATAAGGTTGTAAACATCAAAAACTTTAAGGCACAAATGGAAAAAATGCTCTCTAATAATATGACCCCTTACGAATCCTGTAAAGATATTATAGGCAAGATTAAGGCTCAAAAAGAGAGAGTAGCAAAGGTAAAATCTCAAATAGATAAGGTTGACTGGTCAGAACGTGATACTTTAAACAGACAAATGTCTGATGAACTCCAAAGATTAGAGAACTTAAAACAAGATTTGGTTAAAGAAATATCCCCGGGGGTTATGTATTCAAGAATTGGGGAAGAAAAGTTTACGGTTAATCTTGGAGAGGAATTGTTAGAATTTGTAAGCCCTGATAGTCAGAATGACTTATTGTCTGAAACAGTAAAATCACGTCAAAAACTTACGGATGAGTTAGGTTATGTTATCCCACGCATGGTGTTCCAAGACGAAGATACACTTGCACCGTATGAATTTAGTATCAAGGTTCATAATCTTGAGGTTTATAAATCTACATCTGTTCCTGAACATATTGCTTTCTTTAAAGACGACCTTCACCTTAAAAGAAAACCTGCAGGAACAATAGTAGTAAAAGACGAAATCACAGGCAAAGATGTTTGGTGGATAGATGCAAAACAGGCAGAAGATTTTTGGGCAGACGGTTTCACCGCTGTTGAGTATATTGCAAGAGCAATAGAATTTGTATCTGTTAAATATGTTTCGGAAATTCTTGATTACAGTGATATAAACAGATATGTTACCCTTGTTGAAAAGCGTAATCCGTTTGTTATTAATAATATTATTCCTGATTTTATTTCCGTAGCGGAACTAAAATACATTCTGATAAATCTTATAAGAGAGCGTATTTCTATCAAAGATATTGACTATATATTTGAAAAAATAAATGATTTTTCTGACGAACTGTCAAAAGACGGGCTGTTAGACAGAATAAGGTTATCACTTGCAAAACATATATCTCAAAGGTTTGTGACAAAAGAGCCAACAAAGGTTATGGAATTTACGGGAAAAACTCTTGACGATATGTTCTCGCTCTCTGAGTCTGAAGAAGGAGCAGTGATAAAAGTAGATGGCAAGTTTGCCGAAAAATTAGCAAAGAAGATGATTAAAATTGCTGGTACAAACGATTTAAAAGAGATAGTTCTTGTAGTTCCTATGGAAATAAGACACAT
>CAMHDG010000065.1 GCA_946183815.1 uncultured bacterium
AGTTACTATGTGGGCAGTACGTGCTGCTGTAACAGGCAGAACTCGTGGCGCTGATATGGTAGGTATTTTAGAGGTTATCGGTAAAGATAAAACTCTTAACAGAGCAAAAAAGGCTTTAAAATAATTCCTTTGGAAGATTACTTGTTATATATATGTAAATACTAAAAGAGAAAGAGGCTGTAAGCCTCTTTCTCTTTTTATATATATGAGATATTTTTTTTTGTAAAGAAATGTAACAATACAAATCAAAATCCTAAAGTTCATGAAAAACTTGCCGTAATAAAAAGTATCAGAGAAAATTTATAGGAGATTTTAAAATGGAACTTAACAAACTGAACTTAATCGCAAACGCAGCAGCATTAAATAAGACACAAGGAAAAGAAGAAACTAAAAAAGAAGCAGAAACTCAACCGGAAGTTAGAGATAATAAACCGGCTGAAAAACAATGTTCAGCAGATGCAGTATTCGCATTTATGGCTGGCAGCGCAGTAGATTTCAAAGCAAAAGTTGCTAAAGCAGGTAAAGCAGATGGTCAAGAAGACAGAATCGCAGGCTTTATGGCTGACTTTGAAGAAGCATTTGAAGCAGCAAAAGAACTGGGTTTATCTGACGAGGCAGCATTTAAAGTCCTCGAAAGAATGTAGAGCGAGTATCAATAAATACTAAAAATATTAAGCACCGAAGTGAAGTCGGTGCTTTATTTTTTGTAAATTTTTTCTGTTTATGTAGTTGTGTTTATAGAGTTTAAGTATAATTTGGTGTAGAATGGTTATAAGATATTTAACTATCGAAGAATCTATAAAAGACAGGGGAGTTTTATATGAGTAAAGGGTGGAAAATTTTTGCTTATACCTTATCAGGTATATTGTTAATTATATATGTGGCATTTTTGTTTGTTTTGCCGAAGATGATTGACGTGGGCGAGTATGTTCCAATGTTAAAAGATATTGTAAAAGAGCAGGCAAATCTTAATTTGGAGATTAAAAATCCAAAATTTATTACAACCCCTTTACTTGAAGCAGGGATAAAAACTGACGGAATTAAAGTTACTCTGCCTGATGGCTCGTCTGTTCTTGACTCTGACGGGCTTAAGGTTAAATTATTTTTGCCATCTGTTTCTTTGTTGACTGTTAAGGTTTCCTGTTTAGAACTTAATAATCCTAAAATCACCCTTGATACAAATGAGAAGGCTACTCAATATAAACTCATGCAGGAAATTGAGAAGATGCTTGACCGATTGAATAAACAAAAAAATGCACAACCGGAAGAAGAAAAAGGCTGGTTTAACCCTGAGTGGATAAGAATAAAAGTTCCTAATGTGATAGTTCGGAATTATAATGTCAGGGTTAATGATTTGAAAACAAAACACAGTTTGACCTTAAAAGGTGATGAATTAAAACTTGCTTACTTTAATGGTAAAAAAGCAAAACTCAAAACTTATGCTTATTTAATGAGTGATGATAAAGAAAATATCACTGCTAATCTAAAAATAGATACTTTTTTGCCTGAACATCAAAAGGAACAATTAGATCCTGATGATGATAAGGCACAAAAAATTGAGATACCTTTTGTAAATATAGTTAAAATATACCAACACTATGACTTAAAGGCACATATTAATTCAAAGATTAAAGTAAGACAAAAAAGAGATAAGACAATAAAAGCCCGTGGTTCTTTTGACGTAGATGGTTTAACATTAAAACTTGCAAAGTATCAGTTGCCAAATTGTTATTTTCACTCAAAATTCAGTGGCACAACTGCTGATGTTGATACCAATTTTTATGTGACCCCTGATGAGAAGGCATCTCTTTTAGGTAAAATCAATTATGCAAAGCCAGCAATAGATTTGGCGATAAAGAGTGATAAAATTCATTTTAATAATTTAATCGTGTTTTCAAAAGCCATACTTGATAGTTTCGGGATAAGAAATGATTTTCAGAATTTAAGAGGAAATGGTTATATTGAAGCAAATGCAAATATAAAAACTAATTTTAAAAAACTCAAATCAGACGGTAAAATTATCATAAGAGATGGTGCTCTGATAAATAATAAAATCGGGCTTCTTATAACGGGTACTAACGCTGATTTTATATTTGATGATAATATTTTTAATATTATGAATACCCGTACACTTGTTGCAGGAAAATCTTTGACTGTGAACGGAAGTATTGATGATAAGGCAAAAGCAGATTTGCAGGCTAAAACCACAGGGATGCCTATTGTTGGTTTGTATAATGCGTTTGCTCCATCGGATTTGAAGAAAAATATTAATATGAAATCAGGTAATATTACCCTTGATGCAAAAATACACGGAAAATTACAGAAATCACTATCTTCTGTAAAATTTAAGTTGGCAGATTTGGGGATAGCAACTCGTGATAATTCTGTTAACATAAATAACGGGGAATTGAGTTTAACTGTACTTTACGACTTGGCAGAAAATATACTTAAAGGTAATCTTACGAATAAAGGGTTTGCTTTGCTATTGCCACCAACTAAATCAATGATAAAAGACGGAGTTTTGTCTGTTGATTTTTCAAATGATTTGATAAGACTTAACCCGACAACTCTTTCTATTAACAATGCATCTTCAATTAAGGTTGACGGAACGGTAAGTGATTATCAAAAAGCACCTGTTCTAAATGTAAAGGGTAGTGGTTCACTTTTGGCAACTGATTTGAGAAAATTTGGTGGTAATGCCGCAATTCCTTATGTGGATGCGAGAGGTGCTTTGCCTTTGAAATTTTCACTTACGGGGAATGATAAAAAACAATTCTTTATTGCTCAAATTTTGTCAAATGCAGGCAGTTATATTACGCCTGTTCATTTTAAAGATTTGAGAGGGAAACAGTGTATAACGCAGTTAAAACTGGCTTATAAGGGAGACAGATTAAATCTGAAAGATACAGGAATATTTATTACGCATAATCCATTCAGTGATGATTACAATACAAACATGTCAGGTGCAGAGCCGGTATTTAAGGCTCATGGTACATTGGCAAAACTTGATACAATAGAACCTCGTATAAATTTATTCAAATTTGATATTCATAAATCATTAGAGGGTACAATTTATGCAATAAAGCGCTCAAGGTTTACGTTAGATGGCGGAATATTAACAGTTGGCAGACTTGATAAGCCGTTTAGTCATGGTCATCTGACTGTTAAGAATTTAACACTGCCTACTCTATTAACAAATGTTCAGCAGGCTGGAGTCGATTTTAATGCTTATTCAATGAGGTTATATGCTGACAATATTGATTTAAACGGTTCGGATCTGAAGGTAGAAACTCATTCTGATTATGAATTTTCTCCTGTTACAAGATTATACAGGTTAGATGTTTTGTCTGATAACTTTGATTTGGATAAAGTGATGAAGGTATCAGAACTTGCTGCTAAAAATCTTCCGTCTGCACCTGCATCTTCTACGAAGCCGTCAGCATCAAGAGAAGAAATTATTCCGTTAGAGGTTTCGGGAAGATTTTTGCTTAAGCATATAAAAACGGGGAATATAAATCTTACAAATACAAGAGGAAGAATTGCACTTGTGAGGAATGTATTGACTATCAGACCTATGATGACTAACTGTTTTAAAGGCGTAGTCAGAGGCAGAATAAGTACAAATATTGTGAATGGTGAAATAGATATGGACTTGCATGGTCACAACTTGGATGTTGAGCAGGCGCTTGCTGATGCTGCTAACACGAAAGATGCAATATCAGGTAATGCCTCATTTGGAATGAAAGCGAGTTTAAAGGGTTCAAGTTATGAAGAGCAGATGAAATCGCTTAAAGGAAGTGTTCATTTTAAAATAATCAATGGCGGATACGGGCCTATTGGTAAGATAGAAAATCTTATTTTGGCAGAAAATATCCGAAATTCTCAATTCTTTCAGACAGCGTTGGGCGGAATTGTTAACAAATTGACGACTATTGATTCGGCACACTTTACGGAATTGAGAGGGTTGATTAAGTTTAATAATGGTAAGGCAATATTAACTCCTATTACTTCCCAGGGAAATGTAATGTGTTTGCATATTGCAGGTGATTACGATTTGCTTAAAAATGAGGCTGACATGAAGGTAAGAGGCAGAATGGGTTCATTCTTGTCAGATATGCTGGGGCCTATTGCAATGTTGAACCCTATTAATCTTGTGAAGGCTACCCCGGGAATAAATGTTGTTATGGCAAAAGCCTTTTCGTTGTTTACAGTTTCAATCAGCCCGCAAGAGATGAAGGCAATACCTCATTTTGCAAATAAATCAGTATCTGATGCAACTGCTACAAAATTCCAGATTGTATTAAAAGGTGATGCAGCAAAACCTTTGTCTATGATAAAATCATTTAAGTGGTTAGCAACACCGGCTGAGTTTGAAAAAGCGCAAAATTTTGCAGATAATATGCCGGAAGAGTACTTGCTTGCTGACCCTACTACTCCGGAGGCACAGGCAGCGGCAGCAGCAAAGGCAAAAGAGGATGCTAAATTGATAAACCGTTTAAAACGTAAATTGGGGGTAAAACAGGGATAATGCTTGTTCAACATATTCGTGACGGATTAATCGAAGAAGAACACGATGGTTATGTAATGACAATGACTGTGGGCAATGAGCCTGATTATCCTTATTATTTACGTTCTTGTGCAAAACCTTTGCAGGCAAGTTTGATGATAGATTACGGTTTGGATAAAAAGTATGATTTATCATTAGATGAAATTGCTCTTTGTTGTGCTTCGCATGCGGGTGAGAGGTGTCATACGGACATTGCTCAAAGGTTATTGAATAAGTTTGGGCTTGAGTATGATTGGTTAAAGTGTGGAATTCATAGACCGTTATCGCGAACCAGACAGGATGAGATGTTGATTACAGGGGAGAGCGTAAATTATTTTCATAATAATTGTGTTGGTAAACATATTTTATTTTTGGCTTTATGCAAGGAAAACGGCTGGGATATCGGAACTTATGATAGTATAGAGAATCCTCTTCAAAAAGAGGTGAAGAAGAAGATTTATGATTTATGTGAAGTGGGTGTTGATTATCCTGTGACAAAAGACGGGTGTGGTGTGCCTATACATTCAATGCCTTTGAGGAATATATTGAAGGGGTTTATTAATTTGTTTTGTGATGAAAAGTATGCAAGGATAAAAAATGCGTATCTTGAAAACCCGTATATAATAGGCGGTGAGGACAGGTTAGATACGGAGATTATGCAAAACTCGAAGGGTCTTGTTGCAAAAGTTGGGGCTGGCGGGTTGTGTGTTGTGGTAAATATTGAAAAAAGAGATGGGGTTGTTGTAAAAATAAACGACTGTAATATGGATACAAGAAGGCTTGTTGTTTTTGAGATGTTGAACAGGCTCGGATGGTCTGATTTTGAGTGTGACAAACGAATAAAAACATTGCACGGTGATGTAGTAGGAGAGATAAAAATAAACTTACCATGCTAAAAAAAGCAAAAAACCCCTTTACAAAAAAAAATTATTTGTTAATATATAAGTATAGAAATATTCCTCAGTAGCTCAATGGTGGAGCAACCGGCTGTTAACCGGTAGGTTGTTGGTTCGAGCCCAACCTGGGGAGTTTTTTTTTTAGATGTTCCCGGATCGTCTAGCGGCAGGACTGAAGATTCTGGCTCTTCCAACAGTGGTTCGAATCCATTTCCGGGAGAATAAAAGAAGGCAAGAAACATCTTGCCTTCTTTTATTGTAGATTGTTAGAGAGATATAAATAGAAAGTTAAAATTAAACAAGTCGGACAACCAAATTAAGCAAGTTCGGTTTTGTGGAAATTAAGTCGGAAATTGTTTAAATTTGTCTGTAAGACATTTCAAATTAAGCAGATAATTTGTTCATTTTATGAAATTTGTCTCTTAATCCATTCCATTATTATTGAAACAAGATACTCTTGCTCGGATTTGGTTAGTTCCCTGTGTTGAGGGAATTTGTGCCATTTTTCAATACACCCACGACAGCAAGTAGCAGTTGCGTGTTGGGCGATAAAAACAGGATGTCCTCTCATTGGAGTTTGTTTGCCATCGTTAACAGGTTCTGCCGGTGCAACTCTATCCCGAATAAAATCACAGGCATGAGAATAGATTGTATCAAGTCCTTTATCATTGATATATTCAAGCTCTTTTGCTCGGAGTATAAATCTGCTCCTGAATTTTGATTTTGTTAGTCTGTCTAAAATATCCATAAGTATATGTGTTTTACTGAAAATTACTCCATTTTTTATTTTTTATTAGAGTTTCTAAATCATTAATATCTTTTACTTTTTCATCAAAATTAAAATATATTTTGCTTCCAAACATTCCGCCTCTTGAATCTTTATTAAAGTTGATGTTTTCTTTAAAGTTACCAAGTAAAAACATTTGAACCACATCATCCCAACAATATTTGCTTTTTTCTATTGCCTCTTTTAAAATATCTTCTTCTTTATAGTTATCACTATCAAACCAAGATATAGTTATATTTTCTTTTGCTTTTGAATCATATGTGCAAACAGCCTTTATTTCTGCGATACAATTTACGTTTTTACTTTCATAAATACCAAAATATTTTGAACGTGCGTGCTTATATGCACCTTTTGCTTCTGGACAAAGATAAAGATTTCTGTTCATTACATCATTTTTTGAAACTGCACAATTTACAACATCTAATCTATATTTCCAAGTTGGTAAAAGATTGTTTTCATCCAAAAATTGTTCGTATTCTTTAATTATATTGTGCAGAGTTTCAGATTTAATTTCATTAGAAATATTTTCTAGTGCATATTTTAATTGTTCAAATTCAATTTTTGTAATAATTAAATCTTTTTTATCCTTATATTTTTCTTTTATTGTTTCAAAGGCTTTAGACTCTTCTTTTAATCCATCAAAGTTTGCAAGTGCAATAAATATTTTTTGTCCATTAAATTTTAAAAGATTTTCAAGATGACGTTCTAATTGATCATTATAAAACCAATCAGTAGTTTTAGTTTCAATAAAAATTTGAAACGGTAATTGTTGAATTACTCCGTCAATTATAGAATTGCCCCTTTCGCAACTATAACCAACTTGTTGCAAGAAATTTACTCCTATATTTATATTTCGCCCTTCATCTGCTAATAAATCAACTACAAATGACTGGAATAAATTTGGGCTTTCATTATAAATTTGTCTTAACACTAATAATGTATAATTTGTAACCTTATTTTCTTTTTGTTCATACTTTGGGAAGAAACTTACTTCTGGCATAATTTAACTCCTTTGTGTTTTAGTATATCATAAACGATAGCACTGTCAGAAACGGACATAGGGAAACACATACAAATTTTTTCTCCGCAAAATTTGTCAAAAGTTGAAAAAATACATCACAAAAAACTTTGATGTGACGGACAATGAAATTGAAAAGTTTAATTTTGCGTTTCATTAAGTCGGAAGTTGTTCAATTCTATCTGTCAGACATTTCAAATTAAGCAGATAATTTATTCCATTCTCTCTGATAATTTTTATTTATTGAAATATTTTTTCATCACTTGAAGATGGCCAAGCACCGATTATCATTAAAAATAATGCTATAAAATAATAACAAGTCGGGGTGTTTCTAAATATAATTAACGATAATGCTGTTCCTATAAACGGTGCTATTGCATAATACGCACTTTTAAGTAATATGCTTATATAAGCATATTACTTAATTATAGTGAAGATATACTGTTCTTCATTGAGTTTATCTTCTTCATATATTCAAACATGATTTGATTTGATATTTCATCAGGCATGTTCAGAAACTGTACCGTTGCTTTATCACCATGGATTTCTTTTACCTTTGCATCCACATCAACATTAACATCATTCAACTGAAGTTTAACCGTTGTTTTCTGACCGACTTTTAAGTCGTTA
>CAMHDG010000066.1 GCA_946183815.1 uncultured bacterium
GTAACAATGGTAACTTCATTGACCATTGCTTCAACAAGACCTGTAAAAGCAATTATCAACCATTTTAAATTTTTAACAACCTTAAAAAACATACCCTTTAATTATACCATATAACAAACCCATTCAACAAAAAATTACCCGACAAGTGAACAAAAAGGGATACCTTATAAATTAGGTATCCCTTTTTTATTAAAACTATAAAAGACCGACTGATTTATGTTTTTCAACTATTGCGTTAACCATTGCATCGAGTTTTGCATAATCGTCTTTGGTAATTCTGCCCTTAACCTGAACCGGCTCAATCACATCAAGTCTTAATTTGCTTAATATTTCGCCTAAAATATCAAACAACTTACCGCCCCAACCGTAAGAGCCGACAAAAGAAGCAAATTTTGCTTTTGGTTTTAATACACTTGCAATATAGGCAATATTAACCGATGCAGGATGCGGACCTGCAACAACCATTGATGTTCCCATAACTATTGTTGTTCCGTCAACAAGTGCCATTGCTAAATCTCCTAAATCTCCGCTTACAATATCGTGTTTTAGGGTATCTATACCTTTTTTGTTTAGTTCTTGTGAAAGATAATCAATCATTTCTTCTGTGCTGCCGTACATAGACACATAAGGAAGAAGGACAAGATTTTTACCTAAATCAGAAGTCCAGTCGGTGTATAAATCTAAAATATAGTTCGGATCTTTATGAACTGGTCCATGGCTTGGCAAAATCATATCAACATTCATATCTTTAATCATTTGGGTATATTTCTTACACATAACCCTAAATGGCATCATTATTTCTGCATAATATCGTTTTGCACTAACTTCTAACTCTTTAGACGGTACAGCAAACACGTCATCAAATGTATAATGTGCACCTAAAAAGTCACACGTACATAAAATGTTATCTTCTTTTATATAGGTAAACATTGTATCAGGCCAATGGACATTCGGTGCCAAAATGAATTTTAAGGTTTTGTCGCCTAACGATAATTCTTCTTCATTTTGAACAGTAATAATCTTATCTTCAGGGATGAACAACATTGACATCAAATTACCTTTACAAGTATTATTAGTAATAATCTTTGCATCAGGATATTTTTCAATCATTTTTGGGAGTGTTCCTGAATGGTCTTGTTCTCCATGGTTTGCGACAATATAATCAACCTTATTGACCCCGTTTTCATCAAGGTTTTTTAAGTACTCATCACTCATAGGAGGATACATTGTATCAATTATTGCAACTTTTTCCGAACCTTTTACCAAATACGAATTATAACTTGTACCGTGTTCTAACGGGATAAGTTCGTCAAATATTGGTCTGTCAACATCGTTCAAACCACAATAATACACATTATTTTTAATCTCTTGAAACTTCATTATAACCCCTCTCTCTAAATCTATTTACAATCTTATTGTAACACGAAGAAAGAACAAAAAAGCGGAAATATAAATTCCCGCTTTTTTATACAATACAAAGTTTAGGGTCAAAAGGGCTATGTAAATCAAACATCGGGTAAATATTTACCCCCATTAGCCCATTACCCCATTACCCCTATCCTTCAAACATGTCTTTAGAAACATGGCAAAGAGGGCATTCAAAATCATCCGGTAAATCCTCAAATTTAGTCCCCGGAGCGATACCGCCTTCAGGGTAACCTAATTCTTCATCATATTCCCAATTAATTCACTGCAAGCAGTTCATTAAGAAATTTCTCTCTCTCCAAGGAGAGATATACCTGCTTCGCCGATAAACAATAATTTATGTAAAATAACTTCCCTTAACTATTCACTATTCATTATTCACAATGTAAAATATAGATATGAGAAGCGATATAATAAAAAAAGGGATAGCGAGAGCACCACACAGAAGTTTACTATATGCAACCGGAGTAAGCCCAAAAGTCATTGACAGACCGTTTATTGGGATAGCAAGTTCATTTACGGACATAGTTCCGGGGCATACAGGCATGAGAGATTTAGAACGTCAGATAGAAAAAGGGATACATTCGGCAGGCGGACAAGCCTTTATATTTGGAGTACCTGTGGTTTGCGACGGGATTGCAATGGGACATAACGGAATGAGATACTCACTTCCTTCCAGAGAACTTATTGCAGACTGCGTAGAAACAATGGCGAACGCTCACCAACTTGACGGACTGGTTCTACTTACAAACTGTGATAAGGTTACCCCTGCGATGCTTATTGCTGCTGCAAGACTAAATATTCCGTCAATAATTGTTACGGCAGGTCCTATGCTTGACGGGGAATGTAAATGTAACAAGTTAACTATGATAAAAGGTACTTTTGAGGGAATAGGAAGATACCGTTCTGGTCAGATAACAGAAGAAGAACTAACAGAGTTAGAACTCAATTCGTGCCCGAGTGCAGGCTCTTGTCAGGGAATGTACACAGCAAACACTATGGCAAGTTTAACTGAGGTTATCGGGATGAGTCTGCCGTATTGTGCAACAGCCTCTGCCGTATCTTCCCAAAAGAAAAGAATAGCCTTTGAAAGCGGAATGAGAGCAGTAGAACTGGTAACTGAAAATATTAAACCGCTTGATATTATAACAAGAAGCAGTTTAAGGAACGCAATCATTGCAGACTACGCACTGGGAGGTTCAACAAATTCTGTATTACATTTGCTTGCCATCGCTAACACAGCGGGGATAAATTTAACTCTGAACGATTTTGAAGAATTATCTTCAAAAATCAAACAAACAATAAAACTGGATCCATCAGCAAACCCAACAATGACAGATTTCCATAATGCAGGCGGCATCCCTGCTCTTTTAAAAACTCTTTGCGGGAATATTTCGGAATTTAACGAAGATGAAAAAAATATTTGCGGGCTAAAAATAAAAGATTTAGTTAATGATGTATGGTGTGACGAAACACTAATACACCCAATAACAAAGCCAGTAACAACCCAAGCAGGGTTAGGAGTGTTACATGGGAACATCGCACCCGATGGGGCTGTTATCAAAATATCAGGTGTTGATGAAAGTTGCTACTATTTTAGAGGTGTCGCAAGAGTTTTTGACTGCGAAGAAGATTCAATGAAAGCACTTGAAAATGACGAAATAAAAGATGGGGATGTTATCGTTATAAGATATGAAGGTCCGCAAGGCTCTCCTGGGATGAGAGAAATGCTTGCCCCGACATCACTTCTTGTAGGGAAAGGTCTGGGAAAAACAGTTGCCCTTATAACAGATGGTCGTTTCTCAGGCGGAACGAGAGGAATTTGCGTTGGACATATTTGCCCTGAAGCATCTAACGGAGGGAATATTGCACTTATAAAAGATGGGGACAACATTGAAATAGATATTCCTAACAGAAAATTAAATGTTCTCTTATCTGATGAAGAATTATCAGAAAGAAGAAAAGAACTCAAACCTTTTACCCCAAAAACAAAATCAGGATATTTGTCAAAATATTCAAGACTTGTCCAAGACGCATCACATGGGGCAATAATTTAGGCAATTATCTACTGTTTTCAAAAAACTGAATACAATATTTATTACACCTCACAAAACTATTTACCAAGCATAACCATCAAAACGGATATATCGGCAGGTTTAACCCCTCCAATTCTTGATGCCTGTGCCAAATCTTTTGGTCTTATTTTAGCCAGTTTTTCTTTTGTTTCAGTCGATATATGTTGTATCTTTGAGTAGTCAATATCATCCGGAATTTTATATTTTTCGAGTTTAGTTGCCTGCTCTATCTGTATTTCCTGACGCTTTAAATAACCGTCATACTTAATCAGCACCTCAACTTCACTTGTTACATCTTCTGATAACTGCCTGATATCAGCATTATAATCAAGTTTTTTGATAGTTTCATACGTGATATTAGGTCGTTTCAAAAGTTCTGCAAGTCTTATGCCTCTGTCAATATGTTCACCATATTGAGCCAAAATCTGATTATTTTCATCAGTTGCAGGTAATTTTGTTTCAGTCAAAATTTCAATTTCACGCTTTATTTCAGACTGTTTTGCCCGATAAATATTGTACTGTAAATCATCAATCAGACCAACTTTATAACCGATTTCGGTCAGTCTTGCATCAGCGTTATCCTGTCTTAATTTCAGTCTGTATTCAGAACGGGAGGTTAACATTCTGTACGGTTCTTCAATATCCTTAGTAACCAAATCATCAACCAATGTACCCAAATAAGAAGAACTTCTGGGCAATTCCAACATCTCTGACCCATTCACATAATTATATGCATTTACCCCCGCAAGCAAGCCCTGTGCAGCAGCCTCCTCGTACCCGCTTGTACCATTTATCTGCCCCGCACAAAACAAGCCTTTAACCTTTTTTGTCATTAGAGAATGACTTGTCTGTATCGCAGGGATATAATCATACTCAACCGCATAAGCAGGTTTAATAATATGAGCCTTTTCTAATCCCGGAAGCGAACGCACCATCTTTACCTGAACATCAGCAGGCAAACTTGTTGAAAAGCCCTGAATATACAGTTCATACGTGCCTAACCCCTCAGGTTCAATAAAAATATGATGTGATGGGTTAGATGCAAAACGAACTATCTTATCCTCAATAGAAGGACAATATCTTGGACCAACCCCATGTATTAAACCTTGATACATAGGTGATTTATCAAGATTTTCTTTTATTATTTTGTGTGTTTCTTCTGTAGTTCTTGTTAAATAACAAGGAATCTGTTCTCTTACAGGTCTGTTAGGTTTAAAAGAATAAAAATGTAATTTTTCGTCCCCCGGTTGAACTGTCATTTTTGAATAATCAACTGTTCGTTTATCAACTCTGCAAGGAGTACCTGTTTTTAACTTTTTGACATTAAACCCTAATTTTCTCAAAGAATCAGATAACCCTATTGCAGGCATTTCACCCAAACGACCCGCTCTATAAGAATTTAAACCTATAAAAATTCTACCATCTAAAGATGTGCCTGTTGTTAAAATTATTGCTCTTGTAAAATATTCGTTTCCAAATTCATCAATAGCACCTGTAATTTCACCATCTTTTGCTATCAGTTCTGTTATACAACACTGCTTTAGATAAATGTTATCAATGCTTTCAATAACATTTCTCATATATCGCATGTACTCTTTTTTATCAGACTGTGCTCTTAAGGCTCTAACCGCAGGACCTTTGGAAGAATTTAGAATTTTCATCTGAACATACGTGGCATCGGCAGCCTCACCCATAACCCCGCCGAGAGCATCAATCTCTCTGACCAAAGTTGACTTTGCAGGCCCGCCTATTGCAGGATTACAAGGCATAAGTGCAATATTATCCAGATTTAAAGAACACAACAAAACCTTTGCCCCTAATCTTGCAGACGCTATTGCAGCCTCACAACCGGCATGACCGCCACCTACAACTATTACATCAAATTTATTTTCTAAATATCCCATATATAGATTATACACCAAATCAAATTATATGTTATAATCTTAATATGAAAAAGAGAATTTTTAGTTTTATTATATTTCTAGGTTTATTATTATCTGTGTCAACACCTGTGTTAGCAGAAACATTTGACTACGTAGGCGGTAGTTTTGACTGGCTGTTTATGTCCAATCAAGAAAGAACAGAACGTGTAGCACAAATCTTTAACATAATGTTTCCAAAGGGTTATGTTGCAAACTTCCCACGTGGATTCTTAAAAGACAGACTTAAAAACTATTTAAAAGACAGAAACCACGAGGCACATTATGAAGCCGTCTGTGCAGGATATACCCATTACAAAGATGTTGATTTACAGCCTTTCTTTGCCGGTAAATCAAAATTTGTTTATATGTATGCTCTTCAATATGTAAAAGCACCGCAAAAAACTTTCTATTATGATGCGATGGGCAAACTTAAATTTATCGATTTTAGATATGGCGACTATCCTCAATGCCCGTATTATACAAAAAAATATTCTATTAACGGAAAACTGGTAAGAGCAATGTATCTTCAAAACCCTGATACTATGTATATTTTCTCTGATAAAGGCTCTTTTATTGGGGTTAAGTACCAAAATAATTTATATGGTTTCAATTACCAAAAATAGTGTGATAAACTTATTATATGGTTAGTGAAGAATTAAACTGTATAAAAAAAGAACTCGAAAGAAATCTTCCCGTAACATTCTATGATTTAGGGAAACTGATACGTTCAAAAGTAACATTACTATTATTAAAAAGTTTAGAAATTGAGATAAACAAAGATATTCTTACAGTACTTACGGGAACGGAACTAATACACAATGCCTCATTAATGCATGACGATATTATTGATAAAAACGGCATAAGAAGAAACTCACAAACAATCTATAAAAAAGAAGGCTCAACACCATCACTACTTTACGGAAATATTGCACTTATAAACGCAATTAATATGTTACTTACACTAAATTCAACCGATATAATTTCTATATTTAATTCAACCGTTGTTGACATGTGCAAGGGTGAACTGCTTCAATATCAGCAACAGGGTAAAATGCCCACACTTGAGGAATACCTTTTGAAAACAGAACTAAAAACAGCAAGATTATTTACCGCCCCGATTAGAGCAATATCTACCCTCACGCAACTTCCTGAAAATGTTTTTAACGTAATTAAGAACTACGGAATTGCTTTTCAGATAAAAAATGATATTACAAATATTCTGACAACAAACAGTGACTATATTCAGGGAATATATACAGCACCGATAATTTATGAAAACAACCCTGATAAAATAAATATCGGTATTGAAAAAACACTGTCTTTAATAGATAATTACAAAAGGGAATGTTTAAATTATCTGGGCAATATATCAGATAACAAATACAAGAGAGAACTTATTGGGGAGATAGAATGTTTAAACAGATTAGAGAGAGATACAACGAATACGGAGAAAAGCACCCTCAGGTAAAAGAATGGTTTGAAACCTTTGTTTTTGTACTTGTGATGGTAATAATAATCAGATATTTTATCTGTGAAATTCGCTGGATACCGTCAGGCTCTATGAAACCAACACTGATTGAAGGTGACAGAATAGTGGTTGAGAGAGTAACCCACTTTTTCAAAAAACCGCAACGTGGTGACATTTTAGTATTCTATCCGCCGTTTGTAAAAATAAACAAAACCCCACTGGGAATACTTGCGAGAAGAACAGGTATAGGTTGTAATGACGTTGCCTTTATAAAAAGAGTTGTTGGATTACCCGGGGACAAAGTTGAGGTAAAAAAATATCCTGACGGTAAATATGCCGTACTTATCAATGATAAACCATTAAAAGAAGATTACATTTTAAGCGAAAGCGATTATATTCCATGTTCGGAGACGATGTACTGCGGACCAATGATTGTTCCTGAGGGCAAATACTTTATGATGGGCGATAACAGAGGTAACTCTGAGGACAGCAGATTTTGGGGATTTTTACCGGAATACAGAATTGTCGGAAGAGCAATAACGGTATTTTGGCCTATTAACAGAATTAAAAGTATTATTTATAAATAAAAAAATAAAAACCCTGCACGCTAATTAAGCGCAACAGGGTAAAAGGTGTGTACGTGTATCAATAAATGGATTTCTTTTCTTTATATACTTTTTCGACCATAACATTAAGCCTAAAGGATAATATTTAACTATATATTTATCCCCTAGCCTCCTGCAAATGTCTTGAAGGTCATTTCTATGTTCTTTGAAATTACTTTCTTTACTGCTTCCATTTCTGTTTGGAGTGCATTCTGTTCTGTGTCTAATTGTTTCAAACGCAGTTCTAACGTTCTGTCTTCTTTTTGAATAACTTCAGTTTTTGCG
>CAMHDG010000067.1 GCA_946183815.1 uncultured bacterium
TACTTAGTCACTTAATCACTTAATCACCTAGTCACTGTAAATTATTGTTTATCGGTTTCACCGCTAAACAATAATTTACTTAACCCTTACCTTTGGCACAACAGACATGCCTGGTACAATTATGTATTTGTTCGGGTCGATTTTTTCTGTGAATACAATTTTTACAGGTATTCTTTGAACAATCTTTACGAAAGAACCGACAGCATTTTCAGGAGGGAAAAGGCTTGATTTTGCACCGGAACTTCTTTGAATACTATCTATTTTACCTTTAAATTTATGATGCGGATAAGTATCTATCTTCATAGTAACGCTCATGCCGGGACGCATTTTTTCTAACTGTGTTTCTTTAAAGTTAGCGACAACCCAAACCTCGTTAGGTACAAGAGTGAACAAAGGAGAACCCGCTGCTACCATCATACCCTTTTCCACTCTTTTAGCAGACACTGTTCCGTCTTGAGGAGCATAGATTGTCGTATAAGACAGATTAAGTGCTGCTATATCTCTTTGAGCCTTTAGCGATTTTAAGTCAGCATCGGCTACGCTTTTCCCGTCAGAAAACAGATTTTCTTTCGCTTTTGTCTGATTTGCCATAACAGCGTCATATCTCGTCTTTGCATTATCCAGCACTTGTTTTGATACTGCACCTGCTTTATACAGGTTTGTATATCTTTCAACATCTCGTTTTGCAAGTTCTTTTTCAGAATTTACAGCATCAAGCGTTGCTTTTGCATTTTTTTGGTCTAATATCTTTTTCTGGTACGCTGCATCTGTTTGTGCCAGTCTAACCTCATAATCACGAGGGTCTATCTTTGCAATAGGGTCGCCTGCTTTTACCTGTTGGTTATCTTTTACATAAACCTCTATTATTTCACCTGATACTTTTGGTGCAACACTTACCGTTGTTGTTTCAACATAAGCATCATCTGTCGATTGGTATTTTGACATATCATAAAATAAATATCCTATAACAAGCAATAAAACTATACCAACTGCTATAAATATCTTTCGTTTTTTGCCTTTTGTTTCCTCATTCTCTGCCTCGTTCTGTTGCAGAGTTTCGTCTTTAATTTCTTCCATTATTCACCTCTTATATATGTATTTCTATCTCTCGTTTCATTAATTCTCTTATCTGAATTAATCCGTTTTTTAAATAATCAATATCATAAGTCATTTTTTTATGAACATTATCAAACATCGGTTTAATAACATCAGTTAATCTGTCTAAAGTATCTGTACCTTTATTCGTAAGGTTAATAATATAAGATTGTCGTTTATTTTTTGTTTTTTCAATTCTTTCAATATAACCTTTTTTTTCAAGATTATTTAACATTCTTCCTGTATTCGCCCTGTCTTTTAACAAAATTTTTGCTAAATCTCTTTGATTAATCTCACCGTTATGCATATTTATTGTGCCAAGTGCCGTTAGTTCATCAAGTGAAATTTCAAGTTCTAATTTTTCTTCTAACTGTTTAGCAAGCATTTTGGAACATTTTTCAGTCAATTTTATCTGATAATAAAGTGAGTCTATAAAACCTTCCACTAAATTTTTTCTATTGCTTGTTGTCATCAGACCCGCCTTTTGCACCTGTTACTTTATAAATACCAATCTCATCAATCAAACAATCAAGAGTATTTGAGGCAACTAATTTTTCTATCACTAATAAATTCTCTTTCATTTGACACCAGTCAAGTTTAGATATAGTACCCTGTTCTAATTTTTTTTCAGTCAAAGAAAAATCTTGATTTTCCAGTGCTAAATGTTCTTTATTTTGGTTAAGTTTTTGGTTATCCAATTTAGCCGCATAAAGTGCATCGTTAACTTCTTGTATAGCAACAAGATTTGTCTTTTCATAGTTTCTTAAGGCTTTTTCAAGTCTTATTTTGTTAACTTTTAAATTAGCAATTCTTGCACCACCTGTAAAAAGCGGTAACATTGCATTCCCTGCAACTGACCATATCATATTTTTTGTAGTAAAAAGTTTGCCTAAATGAACAGAATTAAATAAGGCTAACCCTAAAATGTCTATCGTAGGTAAAAATTCTTTCTTTGCTACTCTTACATCAATCCCTGCCTTTTTTAGCATAGCCTCTGCTTTTAAATAATCAGGTCGTTGCATAATTATTTCTGATGAAATTTCTTTAGGAACATTTGCAACATATTTAATATTGTCGTATTTAATTCTTTCAAAACTATCAATATTAGCAGGACTTTCACCGATTAATACGGCAAGTTTGTTTAAAGCCTCAACCCTTTGACGTTTTAAATCAATAAGTTCAGTATCACCGTGAATATATGATTTATTCGCTTTTATCATATCGCTGGTGGAAACAACGCCGTTTTCATGACTTAAAACCATAAGTTCATATATTTCTTTTCTTAAATTAACTATTTCCTCCTGTAACTCAATAGCCTTATCAAGCCTTACAACATTATAATATATAGTTCCAACCGCAGAAACGATAGAGATATATGCTGCTCTTTCGTCACTAATAGAGGCTTGGAAAGCCTTTTTTGCTGATGTGGTTTTATCATGATTTTTTAAGAAAATATCCGCCTCATAACTTGCTATAATCGGTAATCCCATACCATGAATAGTATCTCTTTTAGGATTTTTGCCAACAGGTGGGATTCCCGCTAAACCCATACCATAACCCGCTTGAACCGATGGTAACTCGTTCGCCATTTGGAGTTTAACCCCCTGATAATATTCCTCTACTGTCAGAGTTGCCATTTTCAAATCGTAGTTATTTGCCATTGCTTTATCAATATATGCCGTTAAATACGGGTCATTCATTTGTTCCCACCACGGCATATTTATAAAATCATATTTATTTTTAACACGATACTTTTTGTAAGGTAAATCTTTTTTTGCTTTAACCTGTTTATATAACTTTTTGTCTGCTTTTTCCTGTGCTTTTCTTTGTGCTTTTTCTGCTTGTTTTGCCTGTCTTGTTTCTGTTACACCGCTTTTTAATGCTGCCTCAACAGGTGCAATTTGCAGTCCAAAAATACTAAACAATAGTACCGTACTCAATATTTTTTTCATTCTTATTATCCTTGCTATACTCTATTTTAAACAGTAATATCCTATTCTTTTCACTAAAATTTTATCATAATAATGTTGCAAATGCAACACAAAAACAAAAAGAGGATGACTTTCATCATCCTCTCTTTATTTTTTGCTAAATATAAGTAATCAAATAATGTTTTCCGTTTATCTTATGAACAACCTGAATAACCGCAGTTAAGACAAATGAAACAACCTTCTGCCATTTCAATTTTGTTACCGCATTCAGGACAAGTTATAGTTTTAACCTCACCTGTTGGGTTATAATCTTCTGTATTTTCAATTAACGGTTTTTCTTCAACTTTGTTATTTTCTTCTTTTTTTACCCCTTCTTCTTTTTTAAGATTCATAGGTTGGAAGGTTCTTGAATTGTTTCTGTAAACAGTTATACCTTTCAGGTGACTCTTATACGCTAAAATATATGCTTCTTCAATATCTTCACGGGTTGCAGATTCAACGAAGTTAACTGTTTTAGAAACAGCATTATCAGTATGTAACTGGAAAGCCGCCTGCATCTTAACATGCCAGTATGGTGTAACATCGTGAGCAGTAACAAAGATATGTTTAATCTCGTCAGAGATACCGTCAACGTGTGCTACTGAACCATCAACAGAGATTTTTCTCATAAGTTCTTCTGAATATAAACCACGAGATACCATATAATCTTTAAATATAGGGTTAACCTCTAACATTTCGGTATTATCCATAATTAATCTTGAGAATACCAAACCAAACAATGGTTCAATACCGCCTGACGCACCTGCTATCATAGAGATTGTACCTGTCGGCGCAATACATGTTGTGGTTGCATTTCTGATACCATATTCTTTTATTTGTGCATCAAGTTCTTTCCATTGTTCATCAGAGATTATACCTGCAGATTTACCTTTATATTTTTCATATAAATAATTATCTTGGTCATAGATGCTACCTTCAAAATTCTTAAATTTACCCCTTTCTTTAGAAAGTTCGATTGATTCACATTTAGAGATGTAGTCAATATATTCAATGATTTGTGCACCTAATTTTGTACCCTCTTCTGATGCATAAGACAGACCTAATTTCATAAGCATATCAGCCCAGCCCATTACACCTAAACCGATTTTACGGTTGTTAGTAACCATTTCATCAATTTGAGGTAACGGATAATTATTGATAGCGATAACGTTATCCAAAAATCTGATGGCAGTTCTTGTAGTTTCGCCTAATAAATCCCAGTCAACAGTCCATTTGCCGTTTTCTTCTTTAACCATTCGGTTAAGATTAATAGAACCGAGGTTACATGCTTCAAACGGTAACAACGGAACTTCACCGCAAGGGTTTGTTGATTCAATAGCACCAATTTTTGGGGTCGGGTTATCATAATTCATTGTATCAATAAATATAATTCCCGGTTCACCATTTCTCCAAGCACCGTCAACAATCTTGTCAAATACCATTTTTGCATTCAATTTGCCGACAGGCTCTTTTGTGTTAGGGTGAATTAAATCATAATCTTCACCTTTCAAATATGCATCCATAAATTTATCTGTTATTGCAACAGAAATATTAAAGTTGTTTAACTTTGTATTATCAGCCTTACAGTCTATAAACTCTAAAATATCAGGGTGGTCAACTCTTAAGATACCCATGTTAGCACCACGGCGAGTACCCCCTTGTTTTACTGCCTCTGTTGCGGCATTGAATACTTCCATAAACGAAACAGGACCTGATGAAACACCCATTGTTGACTTAACAACATCATTTTTAGGTCTTAATCTTGAGAATGAAAACCCTGTTCCTCCGCCTGATTTATGGATAAGGGCTGTGTTTTTAACTGTTTCAAAAATTCCTTCTAATGAATCTTCAACAGGTAAAACAAAACATGCCGCTAACTGTCCTAATTCACGACCAGCATTCATCAAGGTTGGTGAATTTGGCATAAAATAGCAATTTGTAATTGCATCATAAAATCTGTCTGATAATTTATCGACATCACTTTGAGTTTTTCCAAACTGTAAATCACCTGACGCAATGGTATCTGCAACTCTTCTGAACATATCAGCAGGTGTTTCTGTACATTTACCGCTTGCATCTCTCTTTAAATATCTTTTTTCTAATACTTTAATCGCATTTTCGGATAAATTGATTTGCTTATTCTCTTTTAACACTAAAATTACCTCCCCACTAAATCTTTGTCCTTTAATCATACATCATATATGTTTTTTAAGATAGTTTTATTTTAAATTTTTTCGGAAATTGAAACGAAACTTAATAATGGGAGGGCAACTTCGAGCCCGCTAAACATTAATTTATGTAACAATTCCCCTGTTCATACTTTCATGTTGTCAAATTTTCCTGTTTAAGTGTTTTAATAATTACATCCGAAAGAATGTGTGGTATGAATCATTTAGATATAAAAGAAGGTCAATACAAGCAAAACTCGAAAATGGCGAAAAATTATTTTTGGCCGTTTCCGTTTTCCATGCCAATGAGAGATCCTTATTATACAGGTCCAATGTCAGAACCGGTATTATCTCCGGCAGGCGGGATAGTTATGCCACGCAGAAATCCATACTATACAAAACCGACTAATCCGTTTTTGAACCCATATAATGCTCAATACAGACATACAATGTGGCCTGTTACCCAATCACTACCGAGAACAGGTACATTAAACAATTCTTGTCCTCACCATGGACCTTATTGTCCAACTCCACGTTCAGGCGGGTTCATGCCACCTATAAATTCAGGTTTTAGAGTCCCTGGCATGGGACCTATGGGTCCAAGACCACCAAGAGGACCTAGAGGACCAAGAGGTCCTATGGGACCTATGGGACCTATGGGACCTATGGGCTATCCCCCAATGGGACCTATGATGCCCCCGCCTACCAGTCCTTATTTGTTTATTTAAAAAAGTTTAGGAATTTATATACTATATTACAGTAAATGTCATTGCGAGTGCTTTGCACGAAGCAATCCAGCCGATTAAATATAAATTACGGACTGCACAAGCAGTGACAAATTACCAACTGTAACATTGTATATAACTACCAAAGTTTATATACAAAAAAGGGTGCAATTTTTATTTGCACCCTTTTGTTTTATTAATACTTATAATTTTTTATATGATTTCGTTGTATGCTGATGGGTTAGTCAATAAATCATAATTGATTTCGTTTTCATTATCAGCAATAGCAGCCGCAACAACAGCATCTGATGTTACGTTGATTAAAGTTCTCATCATATCTGTAATTCTTTCGATAGTAAACAGGAACGCAAAACCTGCTACTAATTGTTCAGGGCTCAAGCCCATACCGTTAAGGATAAGAGCAATAGTAATCAAACCTGCTCCAGGGATGCCTGCACTTGTTGAAGATGCAACTATTGCCAATAAGGCAATTTGAACAATCAATATCGGTGTCAGAGCAATACCGTACGCTTGAGCAAGGAATAATACCGCTACAACCTGTAATAGTGCCGTACCGTCCATATTTAAAGTTGCACCTAACGGTAATACAAAACTTGAAACTTTGTGAGAGATACCTCTTTTTTCACAACAAGCAATAGTCAATGGTAATGTTGCAGAAGAACTTGCAGTACCGAAGGCAACCATCATTGCCTCTGCTATTGCAGCATACAACATTAACACAGGTACTTTTGAGAACACTTTTAAGAAGATAGGATAGACAACGAATAGTTGTATAGCAAAACCTATCGCAAGCACCATTAAATATTTTGAAATACTAAAGAAGATATCCGCACCAAAAGATGAAACAGAAAGTGCTGTAAGTGCGAACACCCCAGGGGCTGCAAGATACATAATCCAGTCTGTAACTTTCATTGTTGCCGCAAATACTGATTCAAAGAATGAAACTAACGAACGATTTACATCTCCAACTTTCGCTAACGCTATTGAGAACAATACTGCAAACACAATAATTTGAACCATGTTACCATGTGCAATAGCATTCAATGGGTTATTAGGAACAAGATTTAAGAATAACTGAATAAGTTGACCTTTTTGGGCAGCGATAGTAGATGCTACTGTTTGTTGAATATCAAGCGCTGTACTTTGAGCAATATAGTGTTGAGCGCCTAACCCCGGTTTGAATAAAAGTGCCAAGATTGCACCAATGGCAACTGCTGCGATTGTTATTATACCGTAATAAATAATCATTTTTTTACCGAATTTGCCCAACTGTTTGTTGTCACCAACACTTGTTATACCTATAACAATCGCTGATATTACTAACGGTATGACTATCATTTGAATCAGTTTTATAAATAATTGGCTAATAATAGTTAATAAACCCATAATTACGGGGTTTTGGTGTGAATGTAAAAACACACCGACAATTATACCGGCTATTAAACCGAAAAATATATGCCAGTTCCTTTTTAGTCCTAAACCTAATGCTATAAGCACATGCATGTGTAGTTTCATTTTTGTAAATCCTCTCATTACTTAAACACTATCATTGATTTTATTTTACTAAATTAGAGTTTTTTTTTCAATAGGGGGTAAATTATTGTTTAGCGGGGGTAAATATATAAATCGTTAAAAGCCCCTCTCCTTTGGAGAGGGGTTGGAGAGAGGGTTCAATTATTTATTAAACCAACTATTACTTACCCTCTCTCAAATTTCT